>DATNQJ010000336.1:0-5108 GCA_036704085.1 Stenomitos sp. | reverse complement strand
CCTGGGCGACCGGGACCGGCGAGACGCCGGCGCTCCCAGGTGCTAGCTACCGTAACAGAGGACTTGAACCTTAAAGGCGAAGCAGCTGCAAGCCCGCCGTCGAGATCTCGACGTCCAGGGGCTCCACGCCCGCGGCCTTCCAGGCCGCTTTCGCACGCTCCCGGTCGTCCTCGTTCGTAAATAGGGCCACGCCGCAGTCACCGCCGCCGGCACCGGACGATTTCCCGCTGCCGCCGCAGGCTTCCGCCGCATCCGCGAAGGCCGCGAGCAGGTCGGTCTCGATGGCCACGCCCGACTCCGCCTGGAGTCCCCGCAGGGCGTGACGGGCGGCCTTCAGCGTCTGCACCGCCCGCTCCATCTCCCCTTCGCGCAGGGCCGCCACCAGGGTGTTGGTGGCCTGGCGCGCCTCGATGAGGAAGCGCGCATACGCCGAGGTCCGCTTCGAGGCCGTCTCGCCGACGGCTTTGATCAGGTGAGCGGTCGAGGCGGGCTTGCCCGTCCAGCCCACGCCGAGCAAGAGGCCTTCGGGCCACTCGATCGTCTCGATGCCGAGCCAGGGCCACTCCGCGTCCACCAACTCCCTGAGGTCGTGGGGGCGCGAGATCTGCTCCTTGAGCCACGTGGGGTCGAAGGCCACGTAGCGAATGGCCCCGCCATAGGTGGAGGCCGCGATGTCGAATCCGCTGCCGCTCGCCTGGGTGCTGTAATGGGCGATCGCCGCGAGCTTGAAGACCAACGACGTATCGGGGCTCACGCCGTAGGACGCGAGCAGCGCCCCGACGATGGCGACGGTGACGGCTGCGCTGCTGCCGAAGCCGTACTTGAGGCCCTCCGGATTCTCCAGCGATCCCTCCAGCGAGAGGGCGAAGGGCGAGATGGTCTCGGCACACTCGCGCAGGTAGGAGAGGGTCGTGTTGACGGCCGCCTTGGCGAAGTGCAGGCGAGGCGCCGGGCCCGAGGGCACCGACCAGGTCCCCTGCTCGTAGGTCGCCGTCTGGTGCTGCATGCCGAGCGACTCCGAGCTGAAAGTGAAGTCCGACGCCGGCAGCACGCGGGCGTGCAAGCGGCGATCGATGGCGACCACGAGCGACGGCTCTCCGGGCTCGAGGACGGCGTACTCCCCGGCGAGGTAGAGCTTGCCCGGGGCAGAGGCGAGGATGGGACGAGTACTCATAGAATGGTGGCTCCAGGTCCGGGCTTGCAGATCAAGACCTCGCGCACTCCGGGCACGGCCTTTAGCTCGCTGGCGAGCCGGGCCTCGTCCTCGGGACGGCAGAGGACCTTGACGTTGGGTCCCGCATCGATGGTGAAGTAGCAGGGCAGGCCCTCGGCGCGCAGCGCCATGACCCGGTGCATGAGGGAGACAGTCGGCGCCTGCCAGTACAGGATGGTGGGCCGGGTGGTGATCATGGTGGCGTGCATCTTGAGGCAGTTGGCCTCGGCCACCTCGCCCACCCGCTCGAAGTCCCGCGCGGCGACGGCCGCGCGCATGGCCTCCAGGTCGGCGCCCACCGTCTCCAGCCACGCCGGGTACATGGGCGACGTCTGGGTCGTGAGGGTCATGCCGCTCCGGCTGGAGACGGGCTTGGGGGCAGGCTCCAGGATGGCGACGAGCATGCGCACGTCCCACTCCGCAGGCTCCAGGATGGGCTCGGCATAGGAGTCGAGGCCGTCTTCGCGCTCGCCCCTGTACCACTCGACAAAGCCCCCGAAGATCGAGCGCGAAGCCGATCCCGAGCCCTGGCGAGCGAGGATGGAGAGGGCGCGCGGATCGAGATCCAGGCCGGCCGCCGCGGTGGCGGCGAGCGCCAGGGCCGCGAAGCCCGAGGCCGACGAGGCGAGGCCCGCGGCCGTCGGGAAGTTGTTCACCGACTCGAGGCGCGCATGGCCCGTGGCCCCGAGGTCCCGGACCCGGTCCAGGAAGGTCGCGAGCTTGGCGAGGGGCGCCCCCGTGATGACCTGGCCGTTCACGATGGCCTCATCGGCCGCGAGCGTCGGGTCCCAGGTGACGGTCGTGGTGGTGTGCATCCCGTCGAGGGTCATGGACAGGCTACCGTTGGTCGGGAGGTTGAGGGCCGCGTCCCGCTTGCCCCAGTACTTGACCAGGGCGATGTTGGAGCAGGCACGGGCGGTTGCGGTGCCCGGCATCAGCGCACCTCCATGAGGCGATCGGTCGCCTTGAGCTCGTCGACGGTCCGGCAGCCCAGGCAGAACATGGCCACCTTCAGCTCGGTGATGAGGCGCTCCAGCACCCGTTGCACGGCCTCGGCCGACTCGGTGGCGGCCTGCAGGAAAGGAATGGCGAGGGCGGTCATGTCCGCCCCGAGTACCAGGGCCTTGGCGAGATCCACGCCCGAGCGCAGACCGCCCGAGGCCACCAGCGGCATCCGGGGCAGCTCGGCCCGGCAGAGGCGCAGCGCCTCGGTGGTGGGCAGCCCCCAGTCCCCGAAGGTCTCGCCCATGGTGCGGGCGAGGAGGTCGGGCGATCGCTTCCCCTCGATGCGCGACCACGAGGTGCCACCCGCACCGGAGACGTCGATGGCGGCTGCGCCGGCCTCCGCGAGGCGGCGCGCGGTGTCAGGGCCAATACCGTTGCCGACCTCCTTGACGAGCACGGGCGCGCCCAGCTCGCGACAGACCTGGGCGATCTTCTCCCAGAGTCCCTTGAAGTTGGTGTCCCCCTCGGGCTGGATGACCTCCTGCAGCGGATTGAGATGTAGGTACATGGCGTCGGCGCCGACGGTGTCCATGAGGCTCCGGACCGCTGCCACGTCCACCCCGTAGTTCAGCTGGACCGCGCCCACGTTGCCGATGAGCAGGACGTCCGGCGCGACATCCCGCACCTGGAAGCTCTCGAGGCTCTCGGGGCGCTCCAGGACGATGCGCTGGGAACCGAGGCCCATGGGCACGCCCACTCGCTGGGCGGCGATCGCCAGGTTGCGGTTGATGGTCCGGCCGAGCTCGGGGCCACCCGTCATCGAGGAGATGAGGAGGGGGGCCGCCACCCGGCGCCCGAGGAACTCGGTCTCGGTCGACACCTCGGCGAAGTCGATCTCGGGCAGGGCCTGGTGCATGAACCGGTAGCGCTGGAATCCCGTCCGCGTGGTCAGGGCCTGGACGTCCTCCTCCAGGCTGAGGCGGATGTGGTCTTGCTTGCGTTCTTCAATGGGACTCATGGGTGTCGCTTTCAATCAAGTACTGAGTCGGCCAGGCCTGGGTGGCGCCCGCGGCCCGCATGGCCTCGGCGACCGGCATCAAGCGCTCGATGGGGACCAGGGCGACGGCACAGCCTCCGCCGCCGGCTCCCGAGAGCTTCGCACCGTAGGCCCCCGCGTTGCGAGCGGCCGTCACGATGGCATCCAGGCGATCGGTCGAAACCCCGAGGGCTCCGAGCAAGAGATGCGCCTCGTCCATCCCCGCTCCCAGTTCGGCGTACTCGCCATGCTCGAGGTGCCAGACGGCCTGCTCGGCCAGCTCACCGAGCCTTGCGAGCTGGGTTTGCGCCTCGGGACTCTCCTCGAGGCGCGTCTTGACCCGCATGACCATCTCGCCGGTCGCGGCCGTCTCTCCCGAGTCGGCAACCACCAGGCCGAAGGGCCGGACGACGTTCAGGTCGATGGGGGCGCGATCGCGCACGAAGCGGATGGGCCCGTCGGCCGCCACCGTGGTGGGATCGAGGCCCGACGAGGTGCCGTGGGCGATCGCCTCGGCCCGCGTCGCGAGCAGGCGCAGCACGGCCGGCGGTGCCTTGCGGCCATGGAAGGCAAAGGTCGCGCGCACGGCCGCCACGGCGATGGCAGCACTGCTGCCCAGGCCCGATCCCGGCGGAATGTCGCTTTCGAGGAAGAGGTCGAAGGGCAAGACCGGGCCGCCAGCCCGCTCGATGGCCTCCAACGAGGCGCGCACGGCCTCGGCCGCGGGCCTCAGGGGCGCCGGGATGTCGTAGCCGTCCTGCAGGCGCGCCACCATCCCCGAGTACCGGTCCGACCGGATGGCCGTGCCCTCCTCGGCTGGCACGGCGGTGCCGCGCGCCGAGAGGGGCGGGAAGGGGAGGGCGATCGCCGGATGGCCGTAGACCACTGCGTGCTCGCCGATCAGGATGATCTTGGCCGGGGCGCGCTCGACGACGCTCTGGGCGCGGGTGGCGGTCACGTCGGCTCCGAGGTGCTCAGGCCGCGCGCCTCGAACTCCTTGAGGAGCTCGGCGGCGCGGGCCACCTTGATGTCCTGGGCGGCGACCAGGGCCTGGGCGATGACCTCGACGAGCTCGCCGCGCGCACCCGCCGTGACGGCCACCGAGCGCGCATGCAGAGCCATGTGCCCCTTCTGGATGCCCACGGTCGCCAGCGCCCGCAGGGCCGCCATGTTCTGGGCCAGGCCCACCGCCACGCAGACCTCGGCGAGCTCGCGGGCCGTGCGCACGCGCAGGAACTTGAGCGCCACCTGGGCCATGGGGTGCATCTGGATCGAGCCGCCGACGAGGCCCACCGGCATGGGCAGCTCCAGGCGGCCGACCAGGTTGCCGTCCGCATCCTTGGACCACTCGGCCATGGGGCCGTACTGGCCATGACGGGCCGCCCAGGCGTGGGCCCCCGCCTCGATGGCGCGCCAGTCGTTGCCGGTCGCGATCACCACCGCGTCGATGCCGTTCATGACGCCCTTGTTGTTCGTCACGGCCCGGTAGACGTCGGAGGCGGCGAACTCGTAGGCCTTCACGATGCCCTCGATCACCTCTTCGCCCGTGTGCTCCTCGGTCTCGAGGACGTGCGGCGGGATCTTGCAGGTGGCCCAGGCCATGCAGCTATCCGTGTAGTTGGAGAGGATGCGCAGGTAGACCCGGCCGCCCGTCAGCTCCTCGATCATGGGCGCGATGCCTTCGACCATTGTGTTGATGGTGTTGGCGCCCATGGCGTCCTGCGTGTCGATCATCAGGTGCAGCACGAGCATGGTGCTGTACTTGGAGAGCGGGTTGTCGTTGAGGATGCGCGCCTCGAGGTCGATGGCGCCGCCGCCGCGCTTGAGCATGTTGGGGGAAAGCGAGTTGGCCGCCGAGAGGATGTCCGCCTTGGCGTCGAGCACGCGGTTCTTGGCCGCGCGGAAGTCCGAACA
>DATNQJ010000335.1:0-4396 GCA_036704085.1 Stenomitos sp. | reverse complement strand
CTGTTCATGCGATCGACCCCGCGATGGCTGAGCTTGGCCTGGTGGCTATGGTGCCAGTTGTGCTCCGTGCGCCATGCCTCGTACGCCACCCCCGTCACGAACGAGAGGAGCGTGCCGACCCGATCGCACACGCGCTTGCTGGTGAACAGGCTGAGGTGACCACAGTCATGCTGCAGGACGAAGAGGCGCACGAGCAGGGCCACGAGCGGCAAAAAGCCCAGCCATTTGGCGGGATAGGGACGAAGCAAGGCGACCGCCGCGAGCACGCCCGCCGTGAGCAGGAGCGTCGATGCCACCTGCCAGGTGGAACGGCGATCGTCCGCACGGGCAAAGGAGCGCAGGGTGAGCATCAGGGCGCGGTGCCGCCCGGCATTCTCCGCGTCTGGCACCTCCAGGAGACTCGCGCGGCTGTCCGAGCGATCGCCGGCCGAGGGAGTCGAAGTCATGGGCGTGATCCTCCAGGCAATAGGGAATCAGGGGCTAGGCGTCTCCGAGCCAGCAGCATCAGCGGGATGCCTGAAAGGGAAACCGTTGCGACCAGGCGCATCCAGGCGTGGTAGTAGGCCTCGCTCGAGCCCGGCACGAGGCGCACCAGGGCCAGCATGCCGACGAACGCCAGCAAGGCGCTGACGTTGGCCAGGTTGTTGTAAACCGTGAGCATGAGCCCCTTGCCCAGCCGCACCGAGCGAGAGACGTGGTCGCGCAGGCCGAGCAGGAAACACCCGTACCCGACCCCGAGGGTGGCAGCAATCGCCACCAGCCCGCGAAAGGTGAAGGCGGCATGTCCCTCGTAGGCCACCAAGGCGACCAGGAGAGGCAAGACCGGGGCGAGTGCGAGGTAGCCCGGCCCAACGGCCCCGTCATGCCCGGCCCGGCGCAACAGGCGTCCGCCGAGGGCCACGGCAACCAGGGCCATCAGGAATACCGTCACGATCAAGACGCCCGCCCGAGGAGTGGCCTGCTTGATGCCAAGCGCATCGCGCAGGAAATAGGAGATGTTGGCAGAAAACAGGTACAGCGAGGCGTAGACCGTGACCGCATGCCCGAGGACGAGGAGGTCCACGGCCCCGAGCCGGACTCGGTCGGCCGCAGCGGCACGCCCGGCCTCGAGCCGGCCCTGGGCCTTCCGGAAGGTGGCTAGCCAGGCCGTGAGTGCTCCCACGAGGCTCGCGACGATCACGGCCGAGACGGCCGGAGCGTTCTGCAGGTGATGCGTGAAGAACCAGGGGGCCAGGAGCATCCCCAGGAGGCGGCAGGCCGTCCCGAGGCGATCGTTGAAGGGTCGGCGCTCGTCACCCGCTGCGCGCGTGGCGAGGTGATCGAAGCGCGTGATGAGCAGGTTGCCGAGCCCGTTGACGGCGGCCGCGATCGCCACGAAGAGCCGCGGATCGCGGCTATGAAACAGCCCCCAGACCCCCAGGCCCGTCCCGATCAAGGGGAGGAGAACCCAGCGGCTCGACAGCCACCGCTCCCAGACAGCACCGCCCAGCAGCGTCCCGACGATGGCGCCGAGCGTTCCCGCGAGCAGGCACAGCGGCAGCCAGAACGCCTTGTGCTCGGGTGCCAACTGCAACAGGACGAACTGCGGGATCACGTTGGCGAGGCCCGAGACCAGGAAACACATGACGAGCACGCCGCCGTTCAGGCCCCAGAGGCGCGCCGAGGCGCTCACTTCCAGCATGCAACCACGGCTCCGAGGGGCAACAGGGCCCACATCACGTGATAGTGCCAGCCGCCCTTCCGGAAGGGCAGCCCCGAGACCATCGCCAGGGCGAGCAGGAGCACCCCGACCGTCAGGAGGAAGCGCGTCGGCTCGCCGGGCACCCGCAGCGCGAGGCATGCCAGGAGATAGAGGACGCTCGCCGCATACGGCGTCGGCACGCCGACGAAGGCCGGGCGGCCCCGCCACTGGATCAGGCCCGCTGCCTCGAAGTGCGCCAGGCGCCAGACGCCCGCGAGCACGTAGAGCAGGAGCAGCCCCTGCTGAAACCCTGCCGACAGGCCCACTCCATGCGCCACGGCGGCGGGCAGCAGGCAGAAGGAGACGGCGTCGGCCAAGGAGTCCAGGGCCGCCCCGAAGGAGGACTGCAGGCCGAGCCTTCGCGCCAGGGCTCCGTCGACGAGATCGCACGGGATCGTCAAGAGGCCGCACAGCAAGGCCCCTTCGGGTCGACCGGTCGAAAGCAGCATCAGCCCCCAGAAGGCGAGGGCGACCGAGGTGGAGGTCACGAGGTTGGGCGGATTGACGTGCGCCAACGGCGGAAACCAGGCCACCAGGCGAGCGAACCTTCCGTCCAGCGGGCGGGTCTTGGTCACGCGGCTCATGGGCACATCCACCGCAACAGGAGGGCGAAGCCTGGCGCCACGTAGAGCAGGCTATCCACCCGGTCCATCACCCCACCGAAGCCGGGCAGCAGCTTGCCCGCGTCCTTGACCCCGGCGTCGCGCTTGATGGCCGAGACCGTGATGTCGCCCAAGAAGCCGGCCGCCGCGACGATCACCCCCAGCAAGGGCGCCACTCCCCGCGGGACGGGCGTCAGGACCGGAGCCAAGAGGCAGGCGAGCCCCGCGGTCGAGAGCAGCCCCCCCAAGAACCCGGCCCACGTCTTCTTGGGGCTGAGCTGGGGGACGATCTTCGTGCGCCCGAAGAGCTTGCCCCAGACGTACTGGGCGAAATCGTTGAACTGGGCGAGGAACACCATGTAGATCACCAGGCCGACGCCGCCCCCCGCTGGGTTGGTCGGCATCCCCTGCAGCATGAGGGCGGGCACGCGGCTGAGGCAGTAGCCCGCGAGGAGCCAGGCCATCAAGAGCACCCCCGCCTTGCGGGCAAACCCCTCGGTGGGTTCGAGGACCAGCAGGCCGACCGGGATGAGCAGGAGGCTCGCCACCGCACTGGCGGACACGACCCCCTCCGGCTGCTGGGTGGCAAGAAGCAGGTAGGGGACGGCGATCAGGCAACCGACCAGCAGCACCGTGGCCCGGGAGAAGCGGATGGCCTGGATGGACAGCAGCTCTGAAAACGCGCGCAGGCTCACCGCACAGAAGAACGCCAGCGCGGCATAAGGCCCCAGGGAGAGGGCCAGCAGCAGCGATCCGGAAACCAGCCACCAGCCGAGGGCCCGGCGATGGAAGTCGGCAAAATCCAGCCCCGGACGGAAGATCCCGATGACCGCGGGCGCTGCCGTCACCGCGACATGTAAGAGCAGGATGCCCAGGTAGGTCCACAGGACGTTGGTCGTGAGACCCAGGTGCATCAGCAGGTGCGTCATGCCGAAAGCCACTCGTTTTGCAAGGAATTGACGGACAAGCAAGGGAGCGATTATAAATTAAGAACATCTAATCTTTCCACAAGAAAAACGATTAAGAATTTCTTTAGTCAGAAAACATACGCTCGTCCTAGGTTCATAGTACCCCTACCCGGTACGGTCTACCTGTCGACCGATCACCGGGCAGACCAAGCGACCGCCGGGTGCCCCCCGCTCAAGGTCCCAGACGCAACAAGGTAGGCCATGCACTCGCACCTTCCAGCCGCCGGGCCGCACCAGGCGGATCCCCAGGGCGGACGCCTCTATCCCCCGCCGCCCGCCGACGATCCGCGCGATGCCGAAAGCCTCGACGTCTGGGGCTTCCAGGACACGACCTTCCGGGTCAACGCCCGGGGCCATGTGGAGGTGACGGGCGATCGCTACCCCGACCTCAGTGGCCACGAGCTGCCCAACCTCCTTCCCTGGTTCCGGGGCGTGGTGGGCCTGCCCGTCGAGCCCGAGAACCGGAACGAGCCACACTATCCGCCGGCCATCCCCGATCCGTTGCCCGCCCCCGGCCTCATCTCCGAGCTCTTGGGCTGTTTCGCGGCGGACCAGCTCTCGAGCGAGCCGCGGGTCCGCCTCCGGCACGGCCACGGCCACACCCAGGCCGACATGTTCGCCATCAAGCACGGCCGCCTGCCGCGGGTCCCCGACCTGGTGGTCTACCCGACCGACGAGGACCAGGTCCAGGCGCTCGTCGAGGCCGCCCATCGCCATGGCGCCACCCTGATTCCCTTCGGCGGCGGCACCAACGTCACCGAGGCGCTTCGCTGCCCATCGGACGAGACGCGGGTCATCGTCTCGGTCGACATGCGCCGGATGAACCGCATCCTGTGGATCGACCCCGTGAACCGCATGGCCTGCATCCAGGCGGGTGCGGTGGGCCGCACGATCATGCGGCAGCTGGCCGAGTACGGCTTCACCATGGGCCACGAGCCCGACTCGGTCGAGTTCTCGACCCTGGGCGGCTGGATCTCGACCCACGCGAGCGGGATGAAGAAGAACCGCTACGGCAACATCGAGGACCTGGTGCTCGCGCTCTCGGCCGCGACGCCGCAGGGCGAGCTCTCGCGGCCCGGCGCGCC
>DATNQJ010000334.1:0-3184 GCA_036704085.1 Stenomitos sp. | reverse complement strand
GTGGACTTCGCCAAGCACGGCGACAGCCGGGACGGCCAGCCGCACAACGTCCAGGTCATCGTCGGCGTGGTGATGGTCGCGGGCTGGCCGATCGCGCATCACGTCTGGGCCGGCAATCGCATCGACCACGGCACCGTGCAGGACGTCGTCGGCGACCTCCACCAGCGGTTCGAGTTCAAGAGGCTCGTCTTCGTCGGTGATCGGGGCATGGTCACCGAAGCGAACCTGGAATCGCTCACCAAGGAGGGCCAAGGGTTCCTCGTCGGGCTCAAGCGGCGGCGCAACGAGAAGCTGGACCGATGGCTCGCCGCCATCGCTGAGTCCCGGTGGATCGACGGCCCCGTCGGCATCAACGCCCGGGAACAGAAGACGAATCCGCCGCGGACCCGGGCGCAGGAAGTCCCTTCCGGTGTCCCCGGGCTACGCGTGATCGTGATCGATTCCGACGAACGGCGCACCTACGAGCAGGCGATGCGGCAACAGGCGATGGAGCGGGCCCGCGGGAAGCTGGAGGCGCTCAAGCAGCGTGTGGCCTCGGGCGCCTTGAAGAAGCCCGAGCAGATCGCCGCCGCCGCCGAACGGATCATGCAGCGATATCATGGTTATCGCTACTATGCATGGGAACTTCGCCGCGGGGTGTTCGAGTTCTTCGAGAGCGAGACCCATCTCGAGCGTGCGGAGCGGATCGAGGGGAGATACGTCATCGCGACCAGTGAGCAGGACCTTGATGTGAGCGACGCGGTTGCGATGTACAAGGACTTGACGGACGTCGAGCAGGGGTTTCGCCAACTCAAGGACGTCCTGGCGCTGCGGCCAATTTATCATCCGATTGAGAATCGAGTCAGAGCGCATATTTTTGTTGCCGCATTGGCGCTGCTGGTCCAACGACTCCTCGACCGACGGCTGGAAGGGGCCGCGGTCGATCTCTCACCCGCGCGTGCGATGCAAGCGTTGTCCACGGTGCGCTTGATGACGTTTCGCCTGGGTAGCCAACCCGAGCGTCGCGGGATCAGCGGCGGCTCCCCCGACGCTCGAAGAGTGCTCAAGGCGTTGAAGCTCGTCGACTTCCACCCGCCCTCACCTCCGGAGGGCGAGAAAACTGTGATGTAGTGACATTTCGAAAAATCCCCCATTGCGGTGGTGTCCCAGAAGAATTGCACGACAGCCATTAACCCGGAGTTGCTGCCCCGATTTCGCCGTATCTTCGTTGTCTCTCAACGATTTACCTGCAATTCGGGCTGCAATTTGTAGCCAAAATCTTTCGGGATATGCCTTGACACCGCCCAGGATCCCTCCTGATACTGAGCGGCATGGCATGCAAACCTCGCACAGTCCACGTTGCCAAAATCACCAACACCCACAAAGGCGTCACCTACACCAGCTACTATCTCCGACGCTCCTTCCGCCAGGACGGAAAGGTCAAGCACGAGACCCTCGGCAACCTCTCCGACCTCCCACCCCACGTCATCGAGCTGATCAGTCGCTCCCTCAAGGGCGAGACCTTCGTCCCGGCCGCCGACGCCTTCCGGATCCTTCGCTCCCGGCCCCACGGCCATGTCGAAGCTGTCCTGGCCATGATGCGCAAGCTCGGCTTTGATTCCCTGATCGCTTCCCGGCCCTCACGAGAACGCGACCTGGTCATGGCCCTGGTCGCCGAACGCCTCCTGTTCCCGTGCTCGAAGCTGGCCACCACCCGCCACTGGCACGACACGACGTTGGCCGAGGAACTCCACGTCCAGGACGCCGATGAACAGGAACTCTACGTGGCCATGGACTGGCTGCTCGGTCGCCAGAGGGCCATCGCGATCGAGCTCGCCCGGCGCCACCTGGCCGAGGGGGGCTTGGTCCTCTACGACGTCAGCAGCAGCTACTACGAGGGGGAGACCTGTCCGCTGGCCCGCTACGGCCATGATCGCGATGGCTCGACCGGGCGGCCGATCATCGTCTACGGCGTCCTGACCGATACCCAGGGGCGACCCGTGGCGGTGCAGGTCTACCCCGGCAACACCGGCGATCCGACCACCGTGCCCGATCAGGTCGAGAAGCTGGCCCAGCAGTTCGGCCTGTCCCGGATCGTCCTGGTCGGTGACCGGGGGATGCTCACCCAGACGCAGATCAGCACCCTGAAGGAGCACCCCGGTTTGGGCTGGATCTCCTGCCTGCGCAGCGGTGCGATTCGGGACCTGCTGGACGAGGGGCATCTGAAACGCTCGGTGTTCGATCAGGTCAACTTGGCTGAGATCCATTCGCCGGACTTTCCCGGGGAGCGGTTGATCGCCTGTTACAACCCGGTGTTGGCCGAGCAGCGGCGGCAGAAACGCGAGGCGTTGCTGGCGGCCACAGAGGTCCTGTTGACGAAGTTGGCCCGCGGTGTGGCCCATCGGACCAAGACCCCGCTCTCGGCAGCGGAGATCGGCCTGAAGGCCGGGCGAGTGCTCGCCCGGTACAAGATGGCCAAGCACTTCCGCTTGACCATCCAGGATGGGACCCTGGCGTGGACACGGGATGAGGATTCCATCCAGCAGGAGAAATTATTGGATGGGATCTATGTGGTCCGCACCAGTGAACCGGCGGAGCGGTTATCGGCCGAGGACAGCGTGCGCTCGTACAAGCGACTGTCGTTGGTGGAGGGGATGTTCCGTTGCCTGAAGGGGCTCGACCTGCTGGTGCGTCCGATCCACCATCGCCTGGAGCCCCGCGTGCGCGCCCATCTGCTGATCTGCATGCTGGCCTATTACGTGGAATGGCACCTGCGTCAGGCGTGGCGACCGCTGCTGTTCGAGGATGAGGACTTGGAGCGGGACCGTGCTCGGCGCAATCCGGTAGCGGCGGCCCAACCCTCGCCGTCAGTGCGCCAGAAGAAGGCTCGACGCGAGACGGCAGACCACCTCCCGGTCCATAGCTTTCGCACCCTGCTGGCGCATCTAGGGACTCGGTGCCGCAACACCTGTCAGGTCGTCTCGGACCCGAGTGGGGCGACATTCGCGCAACTGACCGAACTCGATCCGGTGCAGCGGGAGGCTCTACGCCTCTTGGAGAAGTAGCCAAAATCAAGAACTGAGGTTTTGGCTAAGTTATTTCATGGGAATACCATGGAATTTAATAGAGCGGCAACTTCGGTCTAGCACCGTTGTCATCTCGGTCCGGGATCTGGGCAAGAAGTACGCGATCTCCCATAACTCGA
>DATNQJ010000333.1:0-3584 GCA_036704085.1 Stenomitos sp. | reverse complement strand
AGGCTGATGCCGCCGCTCAGCACCAGGCTGGTGGCCAAGCTCACTCCGATCTGACGGCGCAGCGTCAGCGCCGTCGTCACTTGTTGGCGACTGAGCACCCCCTCACGCAGCAGCTCCTTGACGAGGAGCAGGTCCTCCAGTTGCTGTTCGATGCGGTCCTTCAGGGCGCTCTTGTCCAGCCAATCGAAGCTGTCCACGCCGGCCATGGGGCCACCTCCTCGTGGGCTCGTCACGGGATGGGACTCGGGGCGAGCCGCATGGTCGCTCGACGGGGGAGCGGGTCCGGGGTGCGGAGCGGAATGGTGAAGGTGAAGGTCGTGCCCGCATCGAGCCGGCTCTCGACGAAGATGGTGCCGTGATGCGCCTCTACCAGGCGCTTGGCGATCATCAGGCCGAGGCCGCTGCCGCCGCAGGTGGGCTTGACCTGATAGAACCCCTGGAAAAGGTTGGGCAGGGCCTCTGCCGGGATGCCAATCCCGGTGTCGGCGACGGAAAAGGCGACCATGTCCCTCTGCCGCCGGGCCTGGATGAGCACGCGTCCGCCTTCCGGCGTGAACTTGAGGGCGTTGGAGACCAGGTTGTAGAGGACCTGCTTGAGGCGGATGGGATCGGCCTCGAGCTGCGGCATGACCGGCACGTCGACGCTCAGCTCCACGAGGCGTTTCTGGGCGATCGCCTCGAAGGCCTCGGCCACGGCGTAGGCGAGCTCACGGGCAGGGACCCCCTGGCTGTCGAGCGTGAAGTCGCCCCGCTCCAGCTTGACCAGGTCCAGGACGTCGTTGACCAGGCGCTCGATGTCCTGGGCGCCCTCGCGGATCTTGGTGATGTACCGGACCTGACCATGGCTCAAGGGGCCGACCGCTCCATCCTCCAGGAGCTCCGCGAAGCCCATGATGATCGCGATGGGGCTGCGGATCTCGTGGACGATCGAGGCAAAGAGCAAGTCCGCCGGGTGGTGTTCAGCTTCGGGTTGCTTGTGCATGGGCTGCCACCGTTTGAACAGGGCGAGGGGCGTCATGGGCATGGCCACCTACTGGATGAAGTAGCGATGAAACGTAGGGTTAACAATTATTCATTAACGAGCGTTTACACGTGCTATCATAGCCCCCCTTGCCTGCTTGTCAACGACTTACGAAAACCCTTGGCCCACGCGGTCTTGCCGCCGATCGCCCGGGTCTGGCGAGCCCCGCAGGGAGGGTTTCGACCCGCTGGCGCCCGGAGTGGCCGGACGCCAAGCGCTACGGGGCATGGCTGGCAAGTTGCATAACTTCATAAAAAATGGTTGATTAGGCTATCGGCAGTTGTGGTCGGTCAGAGGAGCGAGTCGGCATGCGTCAAAAGGGTCCAGTGGCGACGGGAGAGCTTGGGGGCCGCCTTCCGGTCGGGACGGCGTTGTGGCAGAGCATGGGGCCCTATGCCGCCGAGGCCGCCAGACCTTGGGCCGATCGCTTCACCGAGGCCCTGGCCTCATGTCGAGCCGGCGATCGCCCGGTGATGATCGTCTACCTGTGGGGGGACTGGTCGCGGATCGGGGCGCGATCGCCCCATCCCTACTTCCTGAGCGCCTTGATGGCCCAGGCCTTGCGCCCCTGCGACCTCATCATCGAGATGGCTCCCGAGACCTTCCTGTTGATCCTGCCCGGGGTGACGGCGGCGTCGGCGCCCCAGACGGTCCAGCGCCTCGTGGCGGATCTCACCTTGCTCGCCCCCGAGCTCGCCCTTCCCCGGAGCGAGATGCCCATTGCCATGGCGGTGTTGCGCCGGGACCTCGGGGTCGAGGCGATCCGGACGGTGGCCTTCGAGATGGCCGCCCACACCCAGCTGGGCCCCATCGCCTTCGGGGCCGTCGTGCTGGAGTCCCCGGACACGCGCCCCTCCATGCCCCTGGTCCCCGATCTGCCCGTGTGGATCCAGGCGCCCGACGGGACGCCGCTGCATGCCCGGCTGACGCACGCGTCCCACGGGGGCTTCGAGTTCGAGGTCGACGACCCGAGCCAGCTGCCGCCGGGGTCGGCGGAGTTCGCCCTCAGCTGCGAGCTGCCCTGCGACCAGCTCCACTGGCACTCGTACTGCCGGCCCCATGCCGAGCGATCCGGCACCTGGCAGGCGCTGTGGCCGGAGCGGATCGACCAGATCCCGCGCCGGCGCTCCGTGCGGCACGCCGTGACCTGGGAGCTGGAGTTCGGAACGGCCGCGGGCTTCACCCTCAACCTCAGCGAGGGCGGCTTCAACGCCGTGATTCCCACCGGGGCCGCGGCGGGCGTCGATTTCCGCTGGGGACGCCTCTTGCCGCCCGAGGAGGCCCCCATCGACTTCATGGCCCAGATCGTGCGCAACGTCCCGCATCGCTCGGTTGGCAAGCGCCTCGTGCACTGCCGCTTCATCCGCCTGGAGGCCGAGGCGCACCGCCGCCTCGCGGAGCTCTTGACCCGGGCCGAGCGCTGAGGCCCCCTCGCGCCCTCGGGCGCGGTGACTTACAATGGGGCACGAGGAGAGAGCCCATGTCCACTGTGCCGATTGCCCTGACGCCCGGCGATCCCGCCGGCATTGGTCCCGAGATCACCGCGCGCTTCTTGCTGGAGCTGCCGCCGGGCGACATGCGGCCGGTCGTGTTCGGCGATCGCCGCATCCTGGATCGCGCCGCGAGGCTGCACGGCTCCCCCCTTTCCTTCGTGCCCGTGCGGACGCTGGCAGAGGCCGAGCGCCTCGGGCCCGCCGATCTCGGCTGGTACGACGTCCCCTGGGCCGGCTCGGAGCTTCCGACTCTGGGCGTCATGGCCGCCGAGAGCGGCGCCTATGCCTATCGCGTCCTGGAGGCCGTGGCCCCCTTCCTCGCCTCGGGGCAGTTCCCCGGGGTCGTGACCGGTCCCATCTCCAAGGAAGCCATCCAGGTCCAGCGGCCCGAGTTCATCGGCCACACGGAGTTCTTCGCCCAGGTGGGACGGGCCGAGCGGTACGGCATGCTGCTCGTGGTCGAGCCGCTGCGCGCCCTCCACGTCACGGCGCACGTGCCCTTCGCCGAGGTGCCGTCCTGCCTCACGCAGGCGCGCATCGAGGAGACGATCGACCTTGCGGCCTTGAGCCTCGAGCGCCTCGGAGAGCCCGACGGCACCATCGCGGTCTGCGGCCTCAACCCGCACGCGGGCGAGGGCGGTCGCTTCGGGGGCGAGGAGCGCGATCGCATCCTGCCCGCCGTCGAGGCGGCCCGGGCGCGTGGCCGCAAGGTGGTGGGCCCCCTGCCCCCCGACACCGTCTTCTACCGCGCCCTGCGCGGGGAGTTCCAGGTGATCGTGTGCATGTACCACGATCAGGGCCACATCCCGCTCAAGATGTACGGGTTCGATCGGGGCGTGAACGTCACGATCGGGCTGCCGTTCGTGCGCACCTCGGTGGATCACGGGACGGCCTTCGAGCTGGCGGGCACCGGTACCGCCAGCATCGGCAGCCTGAAGGCTGCCTGGGAGCTCGCTCAGCGACTGGTGGCTCGAAATCGCCACCCGCTGACCGAGGGTTTAGGCGCGCATTAACAAAACTATTACATTCCTGAAACCCGCACGGGTTCTTCCTTTTCTATGCTTGCCAGG
>DATNQJ010000332.1:0-3119 GCA_036704085.1 Stenomitos sp. | reverse complement strand
GCGTGCTGCATCGTTCGCTGGCCGCCCAGCTACCCTACGTGCCGGACGAGGCGCTCGCTGCGGTCAATGCCGGCAACCCCATGGTCCAGATGGCCCCCAACGGCCCCTATGCCAAGGCGCTGAAGGCCTACGCCCAGCGCTTTATGGAGAAGAAACAGACGGCTTTGGTCGCGGTGAAGTCGCCCACCCAGCGCCTGAACGACATGTGGACCCGCCTTCGGAGGATGATCGATGTTCCTACGCAACCGACTTAACGGCGCCCAGAGCGCTCCGGAGCCGGCCGCCCCCGCGCCGGCCGCCGCCAAGCCGCAGGCGCCGCCCAAGGCGGTCGAGCTCAATGTCCGTCCGGTGGATCCGGTCGCCGAGCTCAAGGGCCGGGTGCATCGCCTCCTGGTCGAGAACATGCGCGCCCAGTCGCTCGACGAGACGGCGAGCCCCGACCAGATCAAGGACGCCATCCGCGAGGGCCTGGACAGCGTGCTCGCCGCCCCCGACGGCAACACGGCCTTCAGGCTCATGGGGCGCCAGGAGCGCGATCGCCTGGTCGACGGGATCTACGACGATATGCTGGGCCTCGGCCCCCTCGAGCCCTTGCTCGCCGACGACGCCATCTCGGAGATCATGGTCAACTCGCCGCGCAAGGTCTACGTCGAGCGTGCGGGCCGCATCACCAAGGTGGATGTGGTCTTCTCGGACGACGCGCACCTGCTGCGGGTGATCGACCGCATCGTCTCGAAGGTCGGCCGCCGCATCGACGAGAGCTCGCCCATGTGCGACGCCCGCCTTCCGGACGGCAGCCGCGTCAACGCCATCATCCCGCCCCTGGCTATCGACGGCCCCTGCCTCACGATCCGTAAGTTCCGCAAGGACCCCCTCAAGGTGGACAGCCTGATCGGGATCGGCTCCTTGACCGAGGCCATGGCGGACTTCCTGAAGGGCTGTGTCGAGGCGCGCCTCAACGTGCTCATCTCGGGCGGAACGGGCTCCGGCAAGACCACGCTCCTGAACGTGCTCTCGAGCTTCATCCCGACCCGCGAGCGCCTCATCACCATCGAGGACGCGGCCGAGCTGCAGCTGCAGCAGGACCACGTCATCCGCCTGGAGACCCGCCCGGCGAACGTCGAGGGCGCGGGCCGGGTGGACCAGTCCGAGCTGCTCAAGAACAGCCTGCGCATGCGGCCCGACCGGATCATCCTGGGTGAGGTGCGCGGCGGCGAGGCGCTCGCGATGCTGCAGGCCATGAACACGGGCCACGAGGGCAGCCTCGCCACCATCCACGCCAACTCGGCCCGTGATGCCCTCTCGCGTCTCGAGACCATGGTGCTGATGGCCGGCATGGACCTCCCCCTGAAGGCCATCCGTGAGCAGACCGCCTCGGCGCTCGACCTCATCGTGCAGATCGAGCGTGCGAGCGACGGCAGCCGCCGGGTGGTCGGCATCTCGGAGGTGGTCGGCATGGAGGGCGACGTCCTCCAGATGCAGGAGATCTACCGCTTCGTCCGCGAGGGCGTGAGCGAGGAGGGCAAGATCGTCGGCACGCACCGGCCCACGGGCATCCGCCCCAAGTGCGCCGAGGCCCTCAAGACCAAGGGGATCGC
Source organism: Stenomitos sp. (assembly GCA_036704085.1). Classification (GTDB taxonomy): domain Bacteria; phylum Cyanobacteriota; class Sericytochromatia; order S15B-MN24; family UBA4093; genus DATNQJ01. The sequence continues at coordinate 1,521 of DATNQJ010000332.1, read as the reverse complement.
CCTGCCGGTCGAGCTCTTCCAGGCAGCGGGGTTCTAAGCCATGCTTCTGTTCATCGCCATCTTCACGGCCATCACCGCCGCGGCCTTCCTGTTCTCGGGCGCGCTCGCACCCCAGAACGCAGCCATCGGCGGCCGGATCGCCGAGCTCGAGGGCAAGCAGACGGCTCCTTTGGTGGGTCACGGCCTGCTGCGGAGGCTCTCGCGGCCCATCGAGGCTTTGATCAAGGGCATGTCGATCACCCGCAGCCTCGACCGGAAGCTCTTCCAGGTCGGCTGGGCCTGGACGCCGGGCGAGTTCATCACGGCAGCCGGCCTTTTGGCCCTTGCGGCCGGAGCCATCGGCGGCCTCTTGTTCGCCAATCCCCTGATCGGCCTGGTGGCCGCCCTGCTGGGCGGGGCCGTGCCTTTTCTGCAGCTCTCCCAGCGCCGGGCGAAGGTCCTCAAGGAGCTCAACGAGCAACTTCCCGACGCCTTGATGCTCGTCATCAACGGCCTCCGGGCGGGCAACTCGTTCCTGCAGTCCCTGATGATCGTCTCCAAGCAGATGAGTGGGGCGATCGCCCAGGAGTTCGCCACCACCGTGAGCGAGATCAACTGGGGCCTGCCCATCGAGACCGCGCTCTCGAACCTCTCGGAGCGGATCGGCACCCTCGACATCGAGCTGGTGGTCGCCGCCATGATCATCCAGCGCGAGACGGGCGGCAACCTGAGCGAGATCCTCATGAACATCCACGACACGATCCGCGACCGGGTCCGCATCGCGGGCGAGGTCCAGGCTCTGACCGCCCAGGGGCGCCTGTCGGGCATCGTGCTGACCTGCCTGCCGGTGGGCGTGGGCTTCCTGTTCTTCCTCATCAGCCCGGGCTACCTCTCGGTGCTCTTCAGCGATCCGCGCGGGCACATGCTCATCGCTGCGGCGGTCGGCGCGCAGCTTTTGGGCATCTACTTCATCCGCAAGCTCGTGAACATCAAGTTTTAGGAGGCCTCTCGTGCTCAACCCCATCTGGACCGCCGCCGCCTCCTTCACCGCCGTCACCGCCGCCGCCCTGGTGGGTCTCTCCCTGGCCACTCCCAGCGAGCGGGCCACCCAGCGGCGGTTGGAGGCGATCGCCCATGCCGAGGCCACCATCACGCCGCCGCGGTCCCGGCTCCTCGAGCAGCCCTTCTTCCAGCGGGCCGTCCTGCCGGGGCTCCAGGCCTTCGCCGCCCTGGGCGAGCGGCTGACTCCGGGAAGCCAGAAGGCGCGCATGATCACGCGCCTCCAGCAGGCGGGCATCTACAGCCCCTACGGGGTGCAGGCGCTCTTGGCCTTCAAGGCCGTCATGATCGTCATCGCGGGCCTGGCCCTCTGGCTGGTCGCGCACCTAAACGCGGGGGCCGGCCTGATGTCGGGCGCCGCCCTGGCCCTGTTGGGGGTCATGGGGCCCGAGCAGTGGATCGCCGGCCGGATCCGCCAGCGCAAGGACGCCCTGGTGCGCTCCTTGCCCGATACCCTGGACCAGGTCACCTCCAGCGTGGAGG
>DATNQJ010000331.1:0-4009 GCA_036704085.1 Stenomitos sp. | reverse complement strand
GGGCAACGGGCAGGGGGGACGCGAGGTGGGCCAGAAGGCCAACCAGCTGCCGGGATACCGGCACATCGATCGGCCCGAGGACCGCGCGTTCGTGGCGAGCGTGTGGGGCGTGCCGCTCGAGGAGCTGCCCTGGGAAGGGGTGTCCGCCCCCGAGATGGTCCGGCTCATGGCCGAGGGGGACATCCGCAGCTGCCTGGTCATCTGCTCCAACCTCATGGTCTCCTTGCCCGACAACGCGGTGGTCCAGCGGGCGCTCGAGCGGCTCGATCCCCTGGTGGTGATCGACTTCTTCCTCTCGGAGACCGCCGAGTTGGCCGACGTCGTGCTGCCCGGATCGGTCTGGTGCGAGGACGAGGGCACGACGACCAACCTCGAGGGCCGGGTCGTCAAGATCAACCGTGCGGCGGATCCGCCGGGCCAGGCGCGGCGAGACTGGGAAATCCTCTGCGATCTGGCCGAGCGCATGGGGCGCGGGGGCTACTTCCCCTTCCGCTCGACCCGGGAGATCTGGGACGAGCTGCGCCGGGCATCGCAGGGCGGCGTCTCGGACTACTACGGCATCACGTGGGAAAAGATCGACCGCCAGGCAGGCGTCTTCTGGCCCTGTCCGTCCGAGGATCACCCCGGGACCCCGCGGCTCTTCACGGAGCGCTTCGCGCACCCGGACGGCAAGGCGCGCTTCTTCCCCATCCCCTATGTGCCGCCAGCCGAGGAGCCCGGCGGGGACTATCCCTTCCGCCTCACGACGGGGCGCGTGGTCTATCAGTACCTGAGCGGCAACCAGACGCGCCGCATCGGCTTCCTCAACAGCCAGGCCCCCGAGCCATGGGTGGAGATCCATCCCCATGCGGCCAATGCACTCGGCATCCAGAACCACGAGCGGGTTCGCGTGCGGACGCCCAGGGGGAGCATGGAGCTTCCGGCGCTCGTCACCCCGACCATCCGACCCGACACGCTGTTCATTCCCTTCCACTACGGCCATGCCCAGGCCGTCAACCAGCTGACCAACCCGGCCGTGGAGCCGACGGTCAAGATTCCCGAGTACAAGGCATGCGCCGCGGCGATCGAGCGCTTGGAGGCGGCAGCGCGGCCGGGGGCGGGCCCCCTTGAGAACCTGACGCCCGAAAACGCCCCCGAGATGTTTCCCTATGCCCGTGAGAGCCGTGCGCCGGGCGAGGACGAGGGGAAGGTTTACTAGGAGCGCCTAACAAAACTGTTCCTACCAGCCGCCGAATGGCGGCCACAGGCAATAAATGCCTGGTTTTGTTAGGTGCTCTAGGAGGGACGATGGCCATCCAGACGCTGTTCATGGATCCCTCGCGGTGCATCGGATGCCGGGCCTGCGAGGCGGCCTGCCGGGAGTGCGACTCGCACAAGGGCGAGAGCATGATCATGGTGGACTTCGTCGATCGCGGCATGAGCGTGGCCACCCAGCCGACGGTCTGCATGCACTGCACCGACCCCGTCGCGCCCTGCGCCCAGGTGTGCCCGGTGATGGCCATCCTGATCACCTCCGAGGGGGTGGTGATGCAGGCCGAGGCCTCGCGCTGCATCGCCTGCCGCAACTGCGTCTATGCCTGTCCCTTCGGCGTCCCCAAGCTGGATCTCGGCGCGCGCCTGATGAAGAAGTGCAACCTCTGCTACGACCGGTCGGTCCAGGGTCTCAAGCCCTGGTGCGCCCAGGCGTGCCCGACCCAGGCGATCTGGTACGGGAGCTACGAGGAGTTCGTCGCCCAGCGCCGCGGGAACGCGGTCAACCGGACGGGCTTCGGAGCGCAGGAAGTCCGCACCAGGGTCTATCACGTCCTGCCCGATGAAACGGATCGGCTGGACGTGGTGGCGCTCTTGCGGGGGGCGGCCGCCGAGCTGGGTCGGCCCCACGATGAACAGGAGGAGGGGTGGGTCCTATGAGGGATGAGCAGAGGGAGGTCTCCCGGCGGACAGGCCCTTCGGGGCCGCCCGTCGAACGCTGGCGCCTGGAGTTCCCGTTCCACTGGGACGCCGACGAGTTGGTCTCGCGCCGGGAGCTGCTCGCCTTCACCGTCTACGCCTCGGCCACCATCTTCGGAGCCACGGGCTTGCTCGCACTGCTCGGCCTCCGGCCGCAACCGACCCGGTCGATCCGCACCCCCGTCGTCCGGATCGACGAGGTGCCCGAGGGAGAGGCCCACTACTTCCGGTATCCGGGGGAAGATGACCAGGCCGTCCTCCTGAACCTTCCCGGCCGGGGGTTCGTGGCGTACAGCCAGCGGTGCACCCACCTCTCCTGCACCGTCTACTACCAGGCGGATCGCAGTCGTCTGTACTGCCCGTGCCACGAGGGGGTCTTCAATCCCATGACCGGGGATCCGGTGGCGGGTCCGCCGCGCCGCAGGCTCGGTCAGATCATCCTGGATCGGGAGGGCGACACGCTGTATGCCGTCGCCTTGGTCCCATGACGCCCCGGCCGGAAGGCCCACCGCCCCCCTGGGCCCGGGAAGGCGGAGAAGGGAAGGCGCCCTTGCCGGGTCAGGGACCGGTCGTCGCGGCCGCCGTGGTGATCGGCATGGTGCTGCTCGGATGCCAGCTATGGCTCCTGACGGTGGCCCTGGATCTCTACCTGGCGGGCGAGGGGGGGAAGATCCTGCTCATCGCGCTGGTGTCGGGAGCGATCGCCCTCGGGGGCGGCGCCATGTGGGTGCTGCTCAACCGTCGCCCGCGCGTCCAGCGGCTGACGACCGACGAGTCGGGGCGTCACATCCGCTCGTTCGGCGACTACGAGTGAGCCCCCAGGAGGCACCGGTGGGCTGGCAGCGGGTTCGACGGCAAGCCATCGAGGACCTCCATCCGGCCTCCTTCGCCGTGGTCATGTCGACCGGGATCTGCTCGCTGGCGGCGGCGTTCACGGGCCACGCCGCCGTCGGCTGGGCCCTCTTCTACCTGAACATCCTCTGCTACGGGGGCCTCTGGGGCTTGACCCTGCTACGCCTCGTGCTCCATTCCCGCCGCCTGTGGGCCGACTTCTCGTCCGCCCGGAGCTTCGGGTACCTCACCACCGTCGCCGGCACGTGCGTCCTCGGAACCCAGTTCGTCAACCTCCAGCAGGACCAGCGCATGGCCTCGCTACTCTGGGTCCTGGGCGCGGTGCTCTGGTCCGGACTGCTGTACGGGTTCTTCCTGCAACTCATCACCCGCCGGCACAAGCCCGGAGCCGACGCCGACATCCACGGCGGGTGGCTCCTGGCCATCGTCGCCACGCAGTCCCTGTCGACCTTGGGAACGCTGATCGCGCCTTCCTGGGACGGCGAGGGCTTCCGGCTGCTCACCCTGGCCCTGTGGCTGGCCGGGTGCATGCTGTACCTCCTGCTGATGCCGATGATCCTGCACCGCCTCCTCTTCTTTCCGGTGCAGGCGGAGAGCCTGACCCCCCTCTACTGGATCAACATGGGGGCCATCGCCATTTCCACGCTCGCCGGCGACCTGCTGATCCTCCATGCCCGCTCCCCGTGGCTCCAGGAGCTGCTCCCCTTCCTGAAGGGCTTCACGCTCTTCTTCTGGAGCGGCGCGACCTGGTGGATCCCCTTGCTGATCGCCCTCGGGGCATGGCGGCACCTCTACCTGCACTACCCGCTCTCCTACTCGATCCAGTACTGGGGCATGGTCTTCCCGCTCGGCATGTACACCGTGTGCACCTTCCAACTCGGCCGAGCCCTGGACATGCCCCCCTTGATCCGCCTGGCGGGCGTCGGCTTCTACATCGCGATCGCCGCGTGGCTCGCCACCGCCCTCGGAGGCATGGGTCACCTGGTGCGCTTGCTCGCAACTCCCGGGGCTCGGAACCCAGGAGCCTCCTAGGGTCGATTCGCCTTCGATTAAAAGCTCGTCAAATGTTGGTTGTTACAGGCAGGCGCTCACCTCCGGTCGGGCATGAACCTGAAGGGGTTCCCAGGCGAGGAGGAGAGACATGGCGAATTTCGAGATCAACAAGGGTTCCAGCTCCATGGCGGTCTTTGCCGCCGCCGGTCTGGAC
>DATNQJ010000330.1:0-4453 GCA_036704085.1 Stenomitos sp. | reverse complement strand
GCCCGAACCGCAACAGCGAGTCGTAGAGGTGCTCGTAGCCCGGGTTCACCATCAGGCGCAGGCTCTGCGGCATGGGCTTGAAGTGCCCCTGGAGGCGCAGGTAGGCCACCACCTGCCGGTTCGGGGTCTCGACCACGTAGCGCAGATCCTCGAACAGGCCGAGCTTGCGGCGCCAGCGCGAGAGCGTGTGCTCGATGAAACCCTGCTCGAAGTCCCCCACCGAGCGCGAGTCGACCAGCCGCACGCTCGCCGGCGTGCAGGCACAGTACAGATCCAAGAGGGCCGCGGCGTCCTTGGGGCGGTAGGGCCTCAGGCCCTCGGGCGGCGCGGCGGGCTCGAAGTCGCGCAGCTTCTCGGGGCTGAGCTGGTAGTAGGAGAGGGTCGCGTACTTGCGGAACCCCTTCTTGGAGTAGAGCCCCATGGCCGCCAGGTTGCGGGTGTCGACCTCGAGCGTGAAGCAGCGCGCCCCCATGGTCCCGTAGCGCTCGAAGACGTAGTCGAGCAGTTCGCCCGCAATGCCCTGGTGCCGGTAATCCGGAGTCACCGCGACGTAGTCGATGTGCCAGCGGGACTGCTGGTGGTTGCCGGGACTGGCCTGGATGAAGCCCACGATCGCGCCGTCATGCTCGGCCACGTGCAGGTTCATTGTGTACTGGTAGGGGTTGGGGAAGAGCGACAGGGCGCGAACCAGCGGATACATCTTCTGCCAGCGCGCAAACTGGCCGGTGAGGTCGACTCCGCGGCGCTCGAACTCCTCGGTGAACGACCGTTCGAAGATCGTCTTGAGCGCAGGCAGGTCCATGAAGCGGACCGGACGGATCATCGCTAGGCTCCCTGGCATAAATGCGCCCGCTACGGGCCTTGGCGCGTTCGGGCCCTTGCGCCAAGCGTCCGAAGACTCGATAATGAATGGCGTTATTTTACCAAGGTTGGAACTGAGAATCAACAGGCCCCGAACCCGCATGCCAAGCGATTCCGAGCCCTCGAGTTCCGGTTTCGGTCTCTGCTAGCAGGTAACCAATGGCTACCACCACCCGCAAATCGTCCCTGATCGCCGATAACCGCCGGGCGCACCACGAGTACCACGTCCTCGAGACCTTCGAGACGGGCATTTCGCTCACCGGCACCGAGGTCAAGAGCCTGCGCATGGGGCGCGCCAACCTCGCCGACAGCTTCGCGCGCATCGAAGACGGCGAGGTGTGGCTCTACCACATGCACGTGGCGCCCTACACCCACGGCAACCGTTACAACGTCGACCCCCTGCGCCCCCGCAAGCTCCTCCTGCACAAGCGCGAGATCTCGCGCCTCATCGGCAAGACCAAGGAGCAGGGCCTGACGCTCGTCCCCCTGAAGCTCTACTGGCACGGCGACTGGGCCAAGGTCGAGCTCGCCCTGGTCAAGGGTAAGCAGCTCTTCGACAAGCGCGAGGCCATCGCCGCGAAGTCCGCCAAACGTGACATCGAGCGGGCTCTCAAGGAGCGCTCCAAGGGAGGTTAAGTCCGGGCAAACCCCGCGTTATGCCTTGACAAAGGTCGCGCCGATGCTATACTAGACCGGCGGAATTACGCGTCTGCTCTGGATTCGGCTGCCTGGAAGGAGGTCCCTCGTGCTGATCGATGTGGAGACTCTGCTGCAGGCCCAGGATAAGGATACGATCGTCGACTTCGACGAGGCCGTGGACTTTCCCGCTGATCTTGGCACCCTGAAGCGTCCCCTGGCGGGCACGGTCAAAATCGAGCGATCGATGGACGACCGGATGCTGCGGCTGACGGGCCGGCTGTCCACGGTGGTGGACCTGGTCTGCGATCGCTGCCTGGGCCCGACCCCGACCGAGGTCGCCTTCGACCTGGACGAGACGCTCGAGGTGACCGAGACGCCTTCCGAGGCGCTCTTGGTGGAAGACGCCATCGCAGCAACCGGAGATCTCGATCTGTCGGACCTGCTGCGCCAAAACCTCTTGTTGCACCTGCCCAGCCGCAGCCTCTGCGGTTGCGAGCCGGCGTACCTGGCTGAGCACAAGCGCATCGACCCGCGCTGGCGTCAGCTGGAAGCCTTGCTTAACCGAACGACCGAGGAGGAATCCAAGACTCATGGCTCAACCTAAGAAGAAGACGTCCAACTCCAAGCAGTGGCACCGCCGCTCGCACTGGAAGGCCGAAGCCCCCAACCTCACCACCTGCACCAACTGCCGCGCTCCCAAGCTGCAGCACACGGTGTGCCGTACCTGCGGCTTCTACAACGGCAAGCAGGTCCTTCAGGTCGCTCAGTAACCTGACCCTAGACTTTCGCCGGATCGCCACATGACCGACGTTCGCATTGCCCTGGACGCCATGGGCGGGGACTACGCCCCCGCCGAGATCGTCAAGGGGGCCGTGATCGCGCTCAAGGCCGATCCGGCGTTGTCATTGACGCTGGTCGGCGACGAAGCGCGTATCCGCGCCGAACTCGCCCACCACGACGTTCCCTCCTCTCGCCTCTCGGTGGTGCATGCCTCCGAGGTGGTCGAGATGGACGAGGCCGCCACGGCCATCCGCAAGAAAAAGGATGCCTCCATCGTGGTGGCCATGGACCAGGTCAAGGCCGGCCTCTGCCAGGGCGTGGTCGCGGCCGGCTCCACCGGGGCCGCCATGGCCGCCGCCCTCTTGCGCCTGGGCCGGATTCCGGGCATCGAGCGCCCCGCCATCGCGGTGGTGCTGCCGACGCTCAAGGGCCCCGCGATCCTCCTGGACGTGGGCGCCAACGTGGATTGCAAACCCCAGTACCTGCAACAGTTCGCCATCATGGGCTCGGCCTACGCCCAGGCCGTGCTCAAGATCGACCGGCCCCGCGTGGGTCTGGTCAACATCGGCGAGGAGCCCGGCAAGGGCGACGAGCTGACGCTCGAGGCCTACAAGCTTCTCTCGGAGACCAAGGCCATCCACTTCTCGGGTAACGTCGAGGGGCGGGATCTCGCCCGAGGGAACGCGGACGTGGCCGTCGCGGACGGCTTTGTGGGCAACGTGATGCTCAAGTTCGCCGAGGGACTCGGGGAGCTCTTTACAGGGCTGCTCAAAGACGAGATCATGAAGAGCGGCCTCATCGGCGCCTTGGGAGCGCTGCTGCTGAGGTCCACCTTCCGCCGATTCAAGCGCCGGCTCGATTATGCGGAGTATGGCGGCGCCCTCCTCTTGGGCGTCAACGGCGTCTGCGTCATCAGCCACGGCTCGAGCAAGGCGCACGCCATCGTCAACGCCATCCGCGTCTCCAAGGAGGCCATCCTGGCCAAGACCCTGGAGCGGATCGCCGAGCCCATCGCGGCCTTGTCCACCAGCGCCCCCCAGTAGAAAGCGTGACATGACCACTTCTTTGCTTCCTGTCTCCATCGTCGGCTGCGGCTACGCGGTGCCCGAGCGCATCATGACCAACGCCGACTTCGAGGGGATCCTCGAGACGAGCGACGAATGGATCCGCGAGCGCACCGGCATCCGCGAGCGCCGCATCGCCCGGCCCGACCAGGCCATGAGCGACTTCGCCATTCCGGCCGCTCGCCAGGCCCTGGCCCACGCCGGGGTGGACGCGTCCGAGGTGGACCTCATCATCGTGGCGACCTCGACGCCGGACATGTCCATGCCGAACACGGCCGCCCTGGTTCAGCACGCGATCGGCGCCAAGAAGGCCGCATGCTTCGACATGGAGGCCGCCTGCTCGGGCTTCGTCTACGGCGTCATCACCGCGAGCCAGTTCCTGGCCACCGGCATGTACCGGACGGCCGTGGTCATCGGCGGGGACATCCTCTCCAAGTTCCTCAACTGGACCGACCGCGGCACGGCCGTGCTCTTCGGCGACGCCTGCGGGGCGGTCGTCTTGAAGGGCGGAGAGGCCGAGGGCCTCATCGCCGCGCACATGGGCGCCGATGGCAGCGGGTCCGAGTGCATCACCATTCCCATGGGCTCGCGGCGGCCTCCCACCGCCGAGACGGTCGCGGCCTACGAGCACACCGTCCACATGAACGGCCGCGAGACCTACAAGTTCGCCGTCGACATCGTGCCCAAGAGCGTCCAGGCCGTCCTGGACCAGGCGGGCCTGAGCGCCGCGGACGTGGACCATTTCGTCCTGCACCAGGCCAACCTGCGCATCATGGAGGCGGCCGCCAAGCGCATGGGCGTCCCCGTTGAGAAGTTCATCGTGAACATCGATCGCATGGCCAACTCGAGCGCGGGCACCGTGCCCCTGGCGCTCGCCGAGGCCGTCGAGGCGGGTCAGATCAAGCCCGGCGACCTGCTGTGCCTGGTGGGCTTCGGATCCGGGCTCACCTGGGCGAGCGTCCTGGTGCGCTGGACCTGCGATCGCCCCTTCCCCAGCCACGCCTAAGACTCCCCACTCCTGAGAGGTGCCATGAACGTCGTCTATCTGTTCCCCGGCCAAGGCTCCCAGGTGGTCGGCATGGGCCAGGCCCTGGCTGCCGAGTTCCCGG
>DATNQJ010000329.1:0-8586 GCA_036704085.1 Stenomitos sp. | reverse complement strand
CTCGACCGGCCAGAAGCGCGCCAAGGCCATCAAGCGCCTGCGCGTCGTGGACGCCTTCCTCTCGGCGGGCAGCCACCCCTCGGCCATGATCCTGGACGTGATCCCGGTCATCCCGCCCGACCTGCGCCCCATGGTGCAGCTGGACGGCGGCCGCTTCGCGACCTCGGACCTCAACGACCTGTACCGCCGGGTGATCAACCGCAACAACCGCCTCTATCGCCTCAAGGAGATGGGCGCGCCGGACATCATCATCCGCAACGAGATGCGCATGCTGCAGGAGGCCGTCGACGCCCTGATCGACAACGGCCGCCGCGGTCGCGCCGTCGTGGGCCCGAACAACCGCCCGCTCAAGAGCCTCTCGGACATCATCGAGGGCAAGCAGGGCCGCTTCCGTCAGAACCTGTTGGGTAAGCGCGTCGACTACTCGGGCCGTTCGGTCATCGTCGTCGGCCCCAGCCTGAAGCTGCACCAGTGCGGTCTGCCCAAGGAGATGGCCCTCGAGCTCTTCAAGCCGTTCGTCATGAACAAGCTCGTCGAGCGCGGCATCGTCCAGAACATCAAGAGCGCCAAGAAGAAGATCGAGCGGGGCGAGACCATCGTCTGGGACATCCTGGAAGAGGTCATCAAGGGCCACCCGGTCCTCCTGAACCGCGCTCCGACCCTGCACCGTCTGGGCATCCAGGCCTTCGAGCCGGTCCTCGTCGAGGGTCGCGCCATCCAGATCCACCCGCTCGTCTGTACCGCTTTCAACGCGGACTTCGACGGCGACCAGATGGCCGTGCACGTTCCCCTTTCGGTCGAAGCGCAGACCGAGGCGCGCCTGTTGATGCTCGCCTCGAACAACGTCCTGTCGCCCGCGACCGGCAGCCCGATCATCACCCCGACCCAGGACATGGTCTTGGGCATCTACTACCTCTCGGTCGAGAACGCCACCGACACCAAGGGGCAGGGGATGTACTTCAAGGACTTCACCGATGCCTTGGCCGCTCACGCGTCCGGCCTGGTGGGGACCCACGCCAAGATCGCCATCCGTTTCGAGGGCCAGAAGGTGGACTCCTACGGGCCCGAGATCTTCGATCTCTTCCCGGAGGATCGCCGCGAGTTCTTCCGCGCCAAGTTCGAGGCCGGCAAGCTGCTCGTGACGACCGTGGGCCGCATCATCCTCAACGAGCGGCTGCCCGAGTCGTTCCCCTTCTACAACGTCATGGTCGACAAGAAGGTCCTGGGCCGCATCATCATGCGCGCCTTCAACGAGATCTCGTCGGCGGCGGCCGCGGAGTTGGCGGACAGCCTCAAGACGCTCGGCTTCCGCTGGGCGACCAAGGCGGGCGTCTCCATGGCCATCGCGGACCTCACGGTCCCCGAGGACAAGAAGGCGATCCTGCGGGCCGCCGAGGAGAAGATCGAGGCCTCGCGGCGCGCCTACCTGCGCGGCGAGATCACCGAGGTCGAGCGCCACGCCCACGCCATCGACACCTGGGCGGAGACCACCGAGGTCCTGACCGCCAAGGTCGTCAGCGACTTCGATCGCCTCAACTCGGTCTACATGATGGCCTTCTCCGGCGCCCGCGGTAACCTCTCGCAGGTCCGTCAGCTGGTCGGCATGCGCGGCCTGATGGCCGATCCGTCCGGCCGAATCATCGACCTTCCGATTAAGTCGAACTTCCGCGAGGGCCTCAACGTCACCGAGTACGTCATCTCGTCGTACGGCGCCCGTAAGGGTCTGGTCGACACGGCGCTGCGCACCGCGGACTCCGGGTACCTCACCCGTCGTCTGGCGGACGTCGCGCAGGACGTCATCGTCCGCGACGAGGACTGCGGCACCGACCGCGGCCTCACGCTCGGCTCGGTCAAGGACGGCGACAGCATCGTCATCCCCATGATCGACCGCATCACGGGCCGCGTCATCAACGAGGACCTGGTCTCCACCAAGACCGGCGAGGTCCTGTTGCCCCGGGGCACCATGGTCCTGCCCAGCATGATCGACAAGTTCAAGGAAGCCGAGATCGAGACGATTCTCGTTCGCAGCCCCCTGACCTGCCAGAGCAAGCACGGCGTCTGCCGCTACTGCTACGGCTGGAGCCTCGCCAACAACCAGCTCGTCGACGTCGGCGAAGCGGTGGGCATCATCGCCGCGCAGTCGATCGGTGAGCCCGGTACCCAGCTGACCATGCGGACGTTCCACACGGGCGGCGTCTTCACCAAGGGCGCCTCCAACACGGCCATCAAGGCCAAGCACGTGGGCACCATGGAGATCGGCGAGGTCCCGACCCGCGAGTTCCGTACCAAGCACGGTCAGATCGTCCTGGTCACCGAGCAGGAGACGACCGTCAAGGTGAAGGCGGCCAAGAAGACCCACGAGATCACCGTCCCGGTGGGCTTCGAGATCCGCGTCAAGGACGGCGAGCACGTCAAGGCCGACACCGTCATCGCCGAGAGCATCGTCGAGATGGGTCGCACCTCGCGCAAGAACCTCGAGAAGGGCTTCAAGGACATCTCGGCCGACATCGCCGGCCAGGTCGAGTTCTCGGGCTTCGCCTCGGAAGAGAAGCGCGATCGCCAGGGCAACGTCTCCAAGACCTCGAACAAGTCGGGCGTCATCTGGGTCCTCCAGGGCGACGTCTTCAACCTGCCCACCGGCGCCGCCCTCAAGGTGACGGACGGCCAGGAGGTCCAGGAGAGCGACGTCATCGCCGAGACGACGGTCGCCACCGAGCACGGCGGTCAGCTGCGCATCGGCGCCGACGTCGAGCTCGACACGGTGGACGGCAAGACGGTGGTCAAGAGCGGCCGCGACATCGCGATCGTCACCGCCGAATTGGCCTGCACCGAGTGCGACGTCCTGCCCGGCAAGAAGGAGCCCATCCTCCGGGTGGGAGCCGAGGGCAAGGAGCGGACCTACAACCTCAAGGTGGCCGATGGTCAGCGCGTTGAGAGCGAGGCCATCATCGCCGAGAGCGTCGAGGAAGGCCTCCAGGTCCCCTCGGGCGGCGAGATCCGCTACATCGACGTCCACACCGCGGAGCGTCGCCTGGTGACCAAGCCGTCGAAGCTCATGTTCATCCCCGAGGAGCGCATCTCGGTCAACAAGGACATCTCCTTGCTGAACCCGCGCGACAAGAACAAGCCGGATGCCGGCCTGTTCGCCACGGGCGATGCGGTCTTGGCCGGCGACGAGGTCGTCAAGGACATCACCGTCAAGAACAACGGCGTGCTCGAGGTCGTCGAGGACAACAACATCGTGCGCGAGGTCGTGGTCTACCCCGGCACCCGCTACGAGGTCCCCTTCGAGCTGGAGCTCAAGGTGGAAGACGGCAAGCTCGTCGAGCCCGGCACGGAGCTCGCCGAGGGCGTGAAGACCAAGGAAGGTGGCGTCATCCACATCCTGACCATGCCCGAGGAGGCCGCCAGCCAGGTCATCGTCGTGCGCCGCACCATGGAGCTGACCGTCAGCCCCGACGTCGAGACGATTCCGTTCGCGGCGTCGAGTGACGACATCAGCCTCGAGTTCTTCACCCGCCTGCTCGTCAAGGACGGCGACCGGGTCAAGAACGGCGCGCCGGTCGCCAAGACCGAGGTGGTCCTCAAGATCACCGGCGACCTGGCCAACCTGGCCGGTAAGGTCGAGTTGCCCGAGGTGGGCAACGAGGAGCGCGGCGGCTTCAAGATCACCATCCTGGAGTCGATGAGCCTGCGGCGGGACATCCCCGGCGCGGCCAAGCGCGCCGACCAGCGCGAGCAGACGGTCGTCACCTACCTGCTCGCCACGCCCGGCGACCAGGTGAAGCCCGGCACCACCGTGATCCGCACCGAGATCCTGAGCCACGCCTCGGGCGCGGTGCAGTTCCCGGCCGGCGGCACGCCCAGCCGCCTCTTGATCGTCACCCCCGACCAGGAGGTCGCGGTCAAGGTCGCCAAGGCCAGCGTCGAGGACGGCCAGTTCGTCCAGGAAGGCGCCGATCTCGGTGGCGCGGCCGCCCCGACCTCGGGCAAGGTGCGCGTCGAGAAGGGCACCGTCTACATCCGCCACGCGCGGCCGTACCTCATCTCGGCGGGCACTCAGCTGCTCACCGACGACGGCGATATGGTCCTGCGGGGTGAGACGCTCGCGACGCTCGTCTACGACCGCGTCAAGACCGGGGACATCATCCAGGGTCTGCCCCGCGTCGAGGAACTGCTCGAGGGCCGCAAGCCCAAGGAGAGCGCCCTCATCGCGGAGCGCGGCGGCGTGGTCAAGCTCCTCAGCGATCCGGACGAGGCGACCAAGGTCTACGTGGTCACCGACACCGGCGAGGAGGAGTACGCCCTGCCCCCCGGCGGCCGACTGCTCGTCATCGATGGTGAGACCATCGAGACCGGCGATCTGCTCACCGAGGGTCCTGTCAATCCGCACGACGTGCTGCGGGTCCAGGGCGTCGAGCCGGTCCAGAAGTACCTCGTCGACGAGGTCCAGATGGTCTACCGCTCGCAGGGCGTCGAGATCGCCGACAAGCACATCGAGGTCATCGTCCGTCAGATGACCCGCAAGATGCGGGTCGACGATCCGGGCGACACCACGATGCTGCCCGGCGAGCTCGTCGACACCCTCGACGTGGAGCGCCTGCAGGCCGAGGCCGCCGAGCGCGGTGGCGCCCAGGCCATCGTGCACCCGATCCTCTTGGGTATCACCAAGGCGTCGTTGAACACCGAGAGCTTCGTCTCGGCCGCCTCCTTCCAGGAGACGACCCGCGTGCTCACCGAGGCGGCGATCGAGGGCAAGAAGGACTGGCTGCACGGCCTCAAGGAGAACGTCGTCATCGGACGGCTTATCCCGGCCGGTACCGGCTTCTTCCAGGTCGAAGAAGAGGAGGAGGCCCCGATCTCCGAGCCGATGCTCATCGGCCAACCGGAAACCGTGTCCTAGCGCGGCTGGGAGCGAGACCATGGGATTGACTCCCGGGTCTCGCTCCCTGTATACTCCTAGATCGCGCCATTAGTATTAAAGTTAGATTAAAGATCCCTTACATTTAGGGCCTACTTTTGGAGGAAAATCCTTTGCCGACGATCAGTCAGCTTGTCCGTAACGAGCGAGAAAGAGTCCTTTACAAGACGAAGTCCCCGGCGCTGCAGTCGTGCCCCCAGCGGCGCGGCGTCTGCACCCGTGTCTACACGACCACGCCCAAGAAGCCGAACTCGGCGCTCCGCAAGGTCGCGCGTGTCAAGCTGACCAACGGCATCGAGGTCACCAGCTACATTCCCGGCGTCGGCCACAACCTGCAGGAGCACTCGGTGGTGCTGATCCGCGGCGGCCGTGTCAAGGACCTGCCCGGTGTCCGCTACCACATCGTCCGCGGCACGCTCGACACCTCCGGCGTCAAGGACCGCAAGCAGGGCCGTTCCAAGTACGGCGCCAAGCGTCCCAAGCCCGGTCAGGCTGCGGCTGCCGGTAAGAAGAAGTAAGGTTTAGAGGAGATTACGAATGCCGCGTCGCGGAAGAATCGTCAAGCGCGTCCCGGAGCCGGATCCCATCCTTGGGAACGTGCTCGCCACCCGTTTCATCAACAGCCTGATGGAGCGTGGCAAGAAGAGCCTCGCCGAGAGCCTCTTCTACGGGGCTCTCAACAATGCCGGCGAGAAGCTGGGCAAGGAGCCCGCCGAGGTCTTCAGTAAGGCCCTCAAGAACGTCACCCCGCTCGTCGAGGTCAAGCCTCGCCGCGTCGGTGGCGCCACCTACCAGGTGCCCATCGAAGTCAAGCATGAGCGCGGCACGGCGCTCGCGATCCGCTGGATCATCACCAACGCGCGCAAGCGCAGCGGCAAGCCCATGCTCGAGAAGCTCTCGATGGAGCTGTCCGAGGCCTACCAGGGTACCGGTCCTTCGGTGAAGAAGAAGGAAGACACCCACAAGATGGCCGAGGCCAACAAGGCCTTCGCGCACTACCGTTTCTAACGGCGGTTAAGACCCAAGGCCTCGGCACGAGCCGGGCTGGATGCTAATAGGAGGATAGTAGGCGTTATGCCTAGGCAATACCCACTCGCCAAGACTCGCAACATCGGGATCGCGGCGCACATTGACGCCGGTAAGACCACCACGACCGAGCGCATCCTCTACTACACCGGTCGCCTCCACAAGATCGGTGAAGTGCACGAGGGCGCGGCTACCATGGACTACATGGTCCAGGAGCAGGAGCGCGGCATCACCATCACGTCGGCGGCCACCACCGCGGCGTGGAAGGAGCACCGCATCAACATCATCGACACGCCCGGACACGTGGACTTCACCATCGAAGTCGAGCGTAGCTTGCGCGTGCTCGACGGCGTGGTCACCGTGTTCTGCGCGGTCGGCGGCGTCCAGCCCCAGTCCGAGACCGTTTGGCGCCAGGCCAACCGCTACGGCGTTCCCCGTATGATCTTCGTCAACAAGATGGACCGCGTGGGCGCGGACTTCTTCCGCGTCATGAGCCAGGTCAAGGACCGCCTCAACGCGCGGGTCGTCCCCGTGCAGTTGCCCATCGGCGCCGAGGACAAGTTCTCGGGGATCGTGGACCTGATCAGCATGAAGGCGTACATGTACGCCAACGACCTGGGCACCGACATCCGCGAGGAGTCGATCCCGGCCGATCTGCTCGAGCAGGCTCAGGCCATGCGCAACGAGATGGTCGAGGCCGCGGCCGAGATGGACGACGAGCTGCTCAACAAGTACCTCGAAGGCACCGAGCTCACGACCGAGGAGATCATCTCCGGCCTGCGCAAGGGCACCATCGCCAACCAGATCGTGCCTGCGACCTGCGGCTCGGCGTTCAAGAACAAGGGCGTCCAGCTCATGCTGGATGGCGTCATCAACTTCTTGCCCGCCCCGATCGACGTTCCGGCCATCAAGGGCATCCACCCCGACACCCACGAGGAGGACTTCCGTCCCTCGTCGGAGGACGCTCCCTTCGCCGCTCTGGCCTTCAAGATCCTCACCGACCCCTTCATCGGGAAGCTGACCTTCTTCCGGGTCTACTCCGGCAAGCTGAGCAGCGGCTCGTACGTGTCCAATGCGACCAAGGGCAAGCGTGAGCGCATCAGCCGCATCCTCCAGATGCACGCCGCGCACCGCGAAGAGGTTTCGGAAGTGTACGCGGGGGACCTGGCCGCCGCGGTGGGCCTCAAGGACACCACCACCGGCGACACGCTCTGCGATGAGAGCAACCCCATCATCCTCGAGCGCATGGTCTTCCCGGAGCCCGTCATCGAGGTCGCCATCGAGCCCAAGACCAAGGCCGACCAGGACAAGCTGGGCATCAGCCTCCAGAAGCTGGCCGAGGAAGATCCGACCTTCCGCGTCAAGAACGACGCCGAGACGGGTCAGACCCTCATCGCCGGCATGGGCGAGCTGCACCTGGAGATCATCGTGGACCGCCTCCTGCGCGAGTTCAAGGTGGACGCCAACGTCGGTAAGCCTCAGGTCGCCTACCGCGAGACGATCCGCAAGTCCGTCAAGCAGGAAGGCAAGTTCGTCCGTCAGTCGGGCGGTCGCGGTCAGTTCGGTCACGTCTGGCTGGAGATCGAGCCCCTCGAGATGGGCGGCGGCTACCAGTTCCACAACAAGATCGTCGGCGGCGTGGTTCCCAAGGAATACGTCCCCGCGGTCGACAAGGGCGTCCAGGAAGCCCTCGCGACGGGTATCGTGGCCGGCTTCCCGGTCATCGACATCAAGGTCTCGATCTTCGACGGCAGCTACCACGACGTGGACTCGAACGAAATGGCGTTCAAGATCGCCGGTTCGATGGCCATCAAGGACGGCGTCATGAAGGCCGGCCCGGTCATCCTCGAGCCCGTCATGAAGGTCGAGGTCGAGGTGCCCGAGGACAACATGGGCGACGTCATCGGCGACCTGCAGGGCCGCCGCCGCGGCATCGTCCAGGGCATGGACAGCCGTTCGGGCGTCCAGGTCATCCGCATGCACGTGCCCCTGGCCGAGATGTTCGGCTACGCCACCGAGCTGCGCTCCATGACCCAGGGTCGCGGCACGTTCTCGATGGAGTTCTCGCACTACGCCGAGGTTCCCAAGAACGTCGCGGAAGGCATCATCAACAAGGCCAAGGGCGTCAAGGCCTAGGCAACGCGGGGAGCCTGCGGATTCCCGCAGGCTCCCACGCAAGATCCACCGGGCTTCCGGCGATAACCTAGGAACGCCCACTTGGTTAAGTCGAGTTTATTGTAAGCGTAAGATACAGAGAGGAACTCATGGCCAGAGCGAAGTTTGAGCGCAACAAGCCGCACGTGAACATCGGCACCATCGGTCACGTCGACCACGGTAAGACGACCCTGACGGCCGCCATCACCATGACCTTGGCCGCCACCGGCAAGGCCACGGCGAAGAAGTACGATGAGATCGACGCCGCCCCCGAAGAGAAGGCGCGCGGCATCACCATCAACACCGCCCACGTCGAGTACGAGACCGAGGGCCGTCACTACGCCCACGTCGACTGCCCGGGCCACGCCGACTACGTCAAGAACATGATCACCGGTGCGGCTCAGATGGACGGCGCCATCCTGGTTTGCTCGGCCGCTGACGGCCCCATGCCCCAGACCCGCGAGCACATCCTGCTCTCGCGTCAG
>DATNQJ010000328.1:0-3575 GCA_036704085.1 Stenomitos sp. | reverse complement strand
GGGATGGGGGGGTAGAACGAGTCGCCCCTACTGAAGCACCAGGAGTCCCAGCACCATGGAACAAGTCGTCCTCACCGAACGCCGCGGCCCGGTCGTCATCCTGACCCTCAACCGCCCCGACAAGATGAACGCCCTCAGCTTCCCGACCCTCTTGATGCTGCGCGAGGCCATCGAGTCCGTGCGCTTCGACGCCGAGGTCCGGGTCGTCATCATCACGGGCGCGGGCGAGAAGTCCTTCTCTGCCGGCGCCGACCTCAAGGAGCGGGCCACCATGACCCCGGTCCAGGTCAAGGAGTTCATCCGGACCATCCGGGACACCTTCACGGCCATTGAGGACCTCGGCAAGCCCGTCATCGCCGCGGTCAACGGCGTGGCTCTCGGGGGCGGCACGGAGCTTGCGCTCGCCTGCGACATCCGCCTCGCGGCCGACACGGCGACCTTGGGCCTCACCGAGACCGGTCTCGGCATCATCCCGGGGGCGGGTGGCACCCAGCGCCTTCCGCGTCTGGTGGGCAAGGGCAAGGCCAAGGAGCTCATCTTCACCGCCCGCAAGGTCTCGGCCGCCGAGGCCCGCGAGATCGGCCTCGTCGAGCAGGTCTTCCCGGCCGATCGTCTCCTCGACGAGGCGCTCGCCATGGCCGAGCAGATCGCCCAGAACGGCCCGGTCGCCGTGGAGCAGGCCAAGTACGCCATCAACGCCGGCTTCGAGACGGACCTCAAGACGGGCCTCCTGTTCGAGAGCCGGGCCTACGATGTCATCATCCCGACCAAGGACCGCCTGGAGGGCTTGGCAGCGTTCCGCGAGAAGCGCAAGCCCGTGTACCTCGGGGAGTAGTCTTGGGCCCGAACCTCGTCGTCCTACTCGTCCTCGCCTACGGCTTCCTGCGCTCGCGGATGCCCGAATCCATGTGGCCCCTGGCGCCGGACCTCAAGGGCTACCTGATCGGCGCGCTCTTTCCGCCCTTGCTGGATCTCGTCGCCATGGGGGCGATCGCCCTCTACGCCGTCACCAACTTCTCCCGCTACAAGGTCCTGGTGCGGATCTTCGCGGTGGCGGCCATGGCCTCGGGCGTCCTCGCCTTCCTGATTGCCGAGGCACCCGTGATGGCGGACGTCGGCCACATGCAGTTCCAGCAGGGCGTCGTCCTGAAGAAGCTGCCCGGCCGCGTGCTGGAGCTGGGCGACGTGCGAGGCCCGGAGTACGCGACCTCCTCGCTGCGCCTGGCGAACGAGGAGCAATATCGGAAGGTGCCCATGGGCATCCCGGTCGAGTTCCAGGTGGCCCCGCACCTGGGCGTCGGTTACGTCGTGGGTGTGCTGGAATAGCGCGCCCTGACACCCGAGCGACGCCCGGGCGGCGTATCTGTTACAATTTTCATCGATCCCCTGCTGTAACGGTGCCTCAAGGCACGTTTAGGAGAACCTATGAATCCCGGCACGACCATGCAACACGATGGCCAGACGCTGCACGACGCGATCGGCCAGATCAAGAAGGGCGGCGCCCAGAAGTACCACGACGCCAACGCCAAGAACGGCAAGTTGTTCGTGCGCGATCGCCTCAAGCTTCTCTTCGACGAGGGCTTCGAGCTGGAAGACGCCATGTTCGCGAACTTCCTGGCGGGTGATTTGCCCGCGGACGGCGTGTTCACCGGCATCGGCAAGGTGAACGGCCGGACGGTCTGCGTCATGGCCAACGACTCCACGGTCAAGGCCGGCTCGTGGGGCTACCGCACCGTCGAGAAGATCATCCGCATCCAGGAGACGGCTGCCCAGCTTCAGGTCCCCATGATCTACCTGGACGACAGCGCGGGTGCCCGCATCACCGATCAGGTCGAGATGTTCCCGGGCCGCCGCGGCGCGGGCAAGATCTTCTACAACCAGGTCAAGATGAGCGGCACGGTGCCCCAGATCTGCGTGCTCTTCGGCCCGGCGGCCGCGGGCGGCGCCTACATCCCGGCTTTCTGCGACATCACCATCATGGTCGAGAAGAACGCCAGCATGTACCTCGGCAGCCCCCGCATGGCCGAGATGGTCATCGGCGAGAAGGTGACCCTCGAGGAGATGGGCGGCGCCCGCATGCACTGCTCGGTCTCGGGCTGCGGCGACGTGCTGGTGCCCACCGAGGAGGAGGCGATCGCCTCCCTCAAGCGCTACCTCGAGTTCTTCCCCCAGAACTACACCGAGAAGACGCCCGTGCTGCCCTCGATCGAGCCCAAGGCGGGCAAGGAGATCGAGGCCATCATCCCGGCCAACCAGAACCAGCCCTTCAACATGTACGAGCTGCTCGATCGCCTGATTGACGAGGGCTCCTTCTTCGAGATCAAGAAGCTCTTCGCGCAGGAGCTCGTCACGGGCTTTGCCCGCATCGGCGGACGCGCGGTCGGTATCCTTGCCAACCAGCCCCGGGTCAAGGGCGGCGTGCTCTTCACCGATACGGCCGACAAGGCGGCGCGCTTCATCTGGCTGTGCGATGCCTTCAACATCCCCCTCTTGTTCCTGGCGGACGTGCCCGGCTTCATGATCGGCTCCAAGGTCGAGAAGGAAGGGATCATCCGTCACGGCGCCAAGATGATCTCGGCGGTGTCGGATGCGACCGTGCCCAAGATCTCGGTCATCCTCCGCAAGGCCTATGGCGCGGGTCTCTACGCGATGGCGGGCCCGGCCTTCGAGCCGGACGTCTGCCTGGCCTTGCCCTCGGCCATGATCGCCGTCATGGGTCCCGAGGCGGCCATCAACGCCGTCTACGCCAACAAGATCGCCGAGCTTCCCGAAGCGGATCGGGCGGCCTTCGTCGCCGAGAAGCGCGAGGAGTACCAGCGCGACATCGATATCTATCGCCTGGCCTCGGAGCTGGTCATCGACGGCATCGTCGAGCCCGCTTTGCTGCGTGACGAGCTCATCAAGCGCTTTGCCGCTTATGAGACCAAGAACGTTCCTCCCGCACCCAAGCGCCGGGCGGTGCTTCCGGTTTAACGCTCGAACGACGAAAGGCTCCCCCGACCTCGGGGGAGCCTTTTTTCTGCGGCCTGTCGGCCCTAGGGCGTGACCTCGAGGATCGTGACCGACGCCTTCGGGAAGGTGTAGCCGTTCGCGAGCGAGGTGCTCGTCGTCGACGTCGAGACGTCGTTCGTCGAGTTCCAGCCGCTGTTGCCCCGCAGGGTGTAGGCCGTGACCTGCTTCGGGGTGAAGCCCAGGGCGACCTGGCTCGTCACGTCCGTGTCGTTGGTCCGGTTGGTCACCATCACGTAGACCTTGCCATCCGAACCCTTGGCCGCCGTGTAGGCCAGCTTGGGCATCTCGAAGTTCGCGCTCGCTCCGTTGACGTGGACGGTCGGAACGCTCTGACCTTCGGTCTTGAGCACCGAGTCGCCCCAGTGCTTGGCGAGCATCTTCTGGAACTGGAAGATGGGCGTC
The DNA here is from genome assembly GCA_036704085.1 of Stenomitos sp. Classification (GTDB taxonomy): domain Bacteria; phylum Cyanobacteriota; class Sericytochromatia; order S15B-MN24; family UBA4093; genus DATNQJ01. The sequence goes on along the minus strand of DATNQJ010000328.1, from coordinate 161 downwards.
ACCTGCGCGGGATCGTCGTTGTAGAAGAAGGCGGCGTCTGCCGAGCTGCCGTGGTCGAAGCAGAACTCGTTGGCGATGATCATGGCGTGGTTGAAGGCCAGGGTGAGCGTGTCGGCGGCATAGAGGGCGCCGAACATGCCCCGGGCCTTCGCCGCGTCGCT
>DATNQJ010000327.1:0-4396 GCA_036704085.1 Stenomitos sp. | reverse complement strand
CCAGCGACTGGGTCAGGGCCGTCTCGGCCTCGCCGGCGGCCGCCACGCCGTGGGCGCTCACCGCCTGGTTGCGGGCCTGGATCACCTTTTCGAGCGTCTCCTGCTCGAACTGCATGGCCCCCTTGACGGTGTTGACGAGGTTCGGGATCAGATCGTGACGACGCTTGAGCTGGACGTCGATCTGGGTCCAGCCGTTCTGCACCTGGTTCTTCAGTCCGACCAAGCCGTTGTAGCTGGCGATGAGCCACGCCACGACCCCGACGACGATGACGAGGACGACGAGGAGGGTTCCGCTTGCCATGTCGGCGCTCCTTTCAAAGCTTGGCTACCGGCTTTACCGACGCCTGGCGATATTCTAGCGCATCATACCCGCTCGCTCGACGTCATTTGGCGGTACAATGGGCGTGGAAAGGGGATTCCATGCGCCTGGTACTCTTCGACATCGACGGCACCCTCATCCGGACCAAGGGGGCCGGACGCAAGGCCCTGGGCCTGGCGCTCCAGGAGGTCTACGGAGCGACCGGTCCGGTCGAGAGCTGGGACTTCGGCGGCAAGACCGATCCCTTGCTGTGCCACGAGCTCTTGGAGGCGGCGGGGCTCAGCCGCGCGGTCATCGACGCGCGGATGGACGCGGCGCTCGACCGTTACCTCGAGCACCTGCGCGAGCTGCTCACGCCCGAGACCTGCTGGGTCATGCCGGGGGTGGAGGCGGTACTCGCCGCGCTCGCGGCGGATCCCACCGTCACCCTGGGCCTGTTGACGGGCAACGTGCAGGAGGGCGCCCAGGCGAAGCTCGCCGTCCACGGGCTGGATCGCTACTTCGACTTCGGCGCCTACGGCTGCGACAGCGCCGTGCGCAGCGATCTGCCGGCCATCGCGGTGCAGCGTGCGCTCGACCGCACGGGCCGGACGCACCAGGGCAAGGAGGTCGTCATCATCGGCGACACGCCCGCGGACATCGCCTGCGGCCGTCATCTCGGTGTCCGGGCCATCGCCGTGGCGACCGGCACCTACGGCCTCGAGGCCCTCAGGGGCCACGAGCCCGATGCCGCCTTCCAGACCCTCGAGCCCCTGGATCGCGTCCTGGCCGCCATCTGCGACTAGGCTTCGCGGGGAGGACTCCCCAGAAGGCCCGTCGCATGGAAGAATGAACCGACGCTCGTCAGGAGGACGGTTTGACCCAGCGCACCCATCACCCCGCCGGCCGCTTGCACCATACCAAGCCCTTCCATGTTCCCGGCATCGAAGGCACGCGGCGCCTTACCCTCTATCTGCCCCCCGGCTACGACCAGTCCAAGGAGAAGTATCCCGTCGCCTACATGTTCGACGGCCAGAACCTCTTCGGGGACGAGGGCTCCTTTTCGGGCGGCTGGCACATGCACAAGGCCCTCGACAAGCGGGCTGCCAAGGGACAGACGGTCCCCATCGTGGTGGGCATCCACCACGGGGGCGCGGCGCGCGCCGAGGAGCTCGCGCCGTGGCCGGTCGCCGAGGGCCAGCGCGCGCTGGGCGACAAGCTGCTGGACTGGATCGTGGGGCCGCTTGCCAAGATGGTCGCCGAGGACCTGCGCATCCTCACGGGGCCTGAGCACACCCTCATCGGGGGATCCTCATTGGGCGGGCTCATGGCGCTCTACGGCTTCTTCCGGCACAACGACGTCTTCGGCAAGGCCCTCTGCATGTCACCGTCCCTGTGGGTGAACGAGGGCGAGATCTTCTACTACGTCTCGAAGGCCGCATGCGGGGGCTTCCCCCGCCTCTACCTGGACTGCGGCGCGCGCGAGGCGCAGGGCATCGTCATCGAGCACGCCAAGTGGATGGCCGATCTCCTCGAGCGCAAGGGCTTCATCCGCAACGTCCACTTCATGTGGCGCCCGGACTCGCGCGGAGCCCACAACGAGCGCAACTGGCGGCGGCGTTTGCCCAAGGCGCTGCGGTACCTCTACTCCTAGGCCCCCGCCGCTAGACCACGCACGGCCGAAACTTCCGGCGTCTTTTCGGCGACTTGGGGCATGCGCCGTCCGTCGTCTTGGTCCTTAATCGACGCATGGAGTCCCCCGCATGGGAGAGGACCTTGCGATGACCAAGCATGCCTGGACGCTCATCGTGTCTCTGGGGCTCGTGGGCTGTGGCGCTGGACCCGCCGGAGGTGGAGGGGGGCCCCGACCGACCCCGTCGCCCTCGTACTATCCGCCTCCGGGCGGCGGCGGCGGCTTGCCCGGGCCTACCCCGGGAGCGTCGACCGTCCCGATGCCGGGCCCCGCGACGTCGGCCGTGCAGGTGATCACGGTCGAGAACTTCCGGTTCGCGCCGGCGGAGGTGACGGTCTCGCCCGGGACGGTGGTGACCTGGCGCTTCATGGATGCGATCGCCCATACCAGCACGTCGGATCCCGGATCGGGCGACCCATGGGAGTCCGGGCTACTCGCCAACGGCCAGACATACAGCCGAACGTTCGGCCGGACCGGCACCTTTCCCTATCACTGCCAGCCCCATCCGACCATGACGGGCACCGTCGTGGTGCGCTAGGGCTGTACGAGGGCCTCGTTGATCACCCGGCCCGTGGCCTGCTGCGGCACCCGCACGTCCAAGAGGCGGCACAGGGTCGGGGCCACGTCGATGCTGCGCGCCGGCGGCAGGAGGACCCCCTTCTTGACGCCGGGAACCGCCAAGTAGAAGACGGCGTGCATGCTCGCCCGGGCCGGGTTGAAGACATGCCCGCCGCTCGTGAACGGGGGGCGTTCCTTGAAGAGGGCGTCGCCGGAGGGTTCCGCGTTGAAGTAGAGGCCGCTCTGGAGGTCCAGGTACAGGTCACCACCGGTCAAGCCGCCGATCCCGAGCTTGGGATCCGCCTGGTTTGCGTGGAAGATGCCCGTCACGACGCGCGCCTTGGTCTTGGGGTCGCGCACGGCCCGCAGGGCCTGCACGACCTGCTCGGTGACCTGGGGGACCTCGCTCGGGGGGACGATGCCGCCCTTGTGGGCCGTCGAGTTGATGACGACGTAGGCCCCGTCATTGAACGAATAGAACGCCTTGGTGCGCGAGAGGTCGACGTTCCCCTTGGCGTCGAGGGCCAAGAGCCCCGCCCGGCGGAGCACGACGTTGGGATAGAAGTCCCGGGCGAGGCCTTCCATGCCGTGATCGCTCGTCACCGCGACGACGGCGCGATCGCCCGCGACCTTGCGCGCCTCGCCGATGAACTCGTCGACGATGCCCGCGACGGCTTCCATGTACGGCCAGAGCTTGGGCCCCACGTCCGCCCGGTAGGCCGGGCTGCGATCATCCACCAGCCCGTACCACATGTGCTCGACGCCGTCGGGATACGGGACGTAGTACACCAGCAGGTCCCAGGGATAGCGCTTGGAGGCGTAGCGCAGCTTCTCCATGCGGCTGGTCATGGCGAGGCGCACGGTCTCGACGAGCCGATCCTCCGCCTGGCCCTCTCCGCCCTGCAACAGGGTCGGTCCGAGCTTGCCCTTGGAGTAGAGCTCCTCGGCCCCCTTGATGACGAGCCCGCCCGTGCGGCCGATGTAGTCCGGCAGCAGATCGGGACGGTTGGTGAGCTCGGGGGCGATCGCCGTGCGATACAGCCGGATCGAGCTCAGGTCGGGAGCCAGGTCGAACAGCCGGAAGACCACGCTGCTGGTGGCCCCCTGCACGCTCACGGGCATCGGGAAGCCGAACTTGTCGAGCTTGCCCGCGTCACACGGGCCCGACTTGAGGATCACGGCGCCGGCCCGCGAGTCCTTGCGCGGCCGGATCTCGAGCGTGTCGTAGCCCGTCACCGGGTCGGCGGGATCGTCGTAGAAGACCCCCTTGAAGGTGGTGTCGCCGGCCTTGAGGTCCAGTTCCTGGGGCGCCTCATGCCCGGCGGGCAAGGCGGTCCAGCCGACCGCCGGCCGCAGGGAGGCCGTCGAATCGAGCACCCAGTCGTGCTCCAACAGGCCGTTGTAGCTGTCGAACAGGGTCATGCGGCTCGCCTCGGGGCCCCCCAGCCGGCCGTTCGGGCCGTACTCGGAGAGGGGCGAGAGCTGGGTGGCTTGCAGCACGAGGGCCTGCTTGCCGGATCGGGCCACCGTCGACCAGATGGGCTCGGCCTTGAGGGAGGTGCTGTCGAAGCCGGACTGGCTCTCGAGGAGCGTGTGCTCACCGAGGGGCATCAGGGGCACGGCGTTGGCCGTGACGCCGTTGACGTTGCCGTAGGCGCCCGTCCAGATGGAGGCGTGGCCCGCGGCCGTCTTGCTCGGGAAGTTGGTGAGCGAGTAGTCCGCCTGGACCCCATACTTGCGCAGGGCAGCCAGGTTGGGCATCACCCCCGAGACGACCATGCGCTCCAGGAAGCGTTCGCCGCCTCCGTCGAGGGAGATCAGGATGGCCTTGGGGGCCTCCGCCGAGC
>DATNQJ010000326.1:0-5305 GCA_036704085.1 Stenomitos sp. | reverse complement strand
GCTGCCACTGGCAGCCGGCCCTTCGTGTTAGCCCTGGGCGCGTCGCCGGGCGGCGCTGTAGACGTCCTTCATCCGGCGCTTGGAGACGTGCGTGTAGAGCTGGGTGGTCGAGATGTCGGCGTGGCCGAGCATCTCCTGCACCGAGCGCAGGTCCGCGCCGTTCTCGATCAGGTGGGTCGCAAAGGAGTGGCGCAGGGTGTGCGGCGTGATGTCCTTGGTGATGCCCGCCTCCTTGGCGGCCTCCTTGACCACCTTCCAGATGCCCTGGCGGGTGAGCCGGCGGCCGGCGTAGTTCAGGAAGAGGGCGCGCTCGGTGGGGCGGGCCTTGGACTTGGGGCGCACCTGCGTGAGGTAGGCTTCGAGCGCGGTGATGGCGGCTCGATTGATGGGCACCAGGCGCTCCTTGGAGCCCTTGCCGAAGCAACGCACGTAGCCCGTGGTGAGGTTCAGGTCCTGCAGGTTGATGCGGGTCAGCTCGCTGACGCGCAGGCCGCCGGCGTAGAGCAGCTCGAGGATGGCGCGATCGCGCAGATCGGTGGGTTGCTCGACCAGGCGCGTGACCTCGCTCTGGTTGAGGACCTTGGGCAGGTAGCGGGCCGTCTTGGGGCGCTCGACCTCGGCCGACGGATCGCGGTCCATCAGCTTCTCGCGCAGCAGGTACTGGTAGAAGGTCTTGATCGCCGCGATCTTGCGGGCGATCGAGGTGGCGGCGAGGCCGCGCTCACGGAGCTCCTTGGTGAAGCCCGTGATGGTCATGCGGGTGGTCTGCCCCCAGCCCTGGATCTCATGGCCGTGCAGGAACTCGATGTACTGCCTGAGGTCGTTGTTGTAAGCCGCCAGCGTGTGCTCGGACAGCCCGCGCTCCACCATCAGGTAATCGATGAACTCCGAGAGGTTCTGCTGCAGGGTCATCCTTGGTCTCCAATGCGGGCCGAACGCGCACGGCAACGGCGCCCCCGTCGCGGACGGGTAGCAGATCGGTCGTGCAGCGATCGATGGGGGCCGGGTCGCGCTCCGTCGGCGCGGCCTTACGGCGTTATGTGGGGTATAGTAGGACGGACCGCCTGGAAGATCCGTGTTATGGGTCACCAGGGCCCATGGTGCCTTTGTCACAAACTCGCGCGTGGCCCCTTTGCCGCCTGGCGAGCCGCCCGATGGGCCGGGAAGCGCTCGCGGCTTTTTTAGGACAGGAAAGGAGGTGGTGGTAGGGTGTCCGACGAGAAGACAGAGCCCGCAACAGACCATAAACGCCAGGAAGCGCGCAAATCCGGCAACGTACTCAAGAGTCAGGACGTCATCGTCACGTTCCTGCTCTTCGGCCTGGCTTACAGCATCAACTTCGCGGGTCAGAACGCCTTCAAGTACCTGTACGGCTTCTTCGTCGAGACCTACGAGCAGCTCTACCTCTTCACCGACTACGATCTCAAGGGCATCACGGGCATCCTCCTCAAGGCCTGCCTCATCATCCTGATCTGCAGCGTGCCCGTGGCGGCGATCGCCTTCCTGCTCACCTGGATCGGCAACCTCCTGCAAGTGGGCGTGATGATCACGCTCAAGCCGCTCAACCCCGCCGAGGGCTTCAAGAAGATCAACCCCATCAAGGGGGCCAAGAACCTCTTCTCGCTCAAGAAGGTCATCGAGCTGGTCAAGAGCCTCATCAAGATCACCGTCATCGGCTGGATGACCTACGGCATCATCCGCGACTCGCTCGGCCAGATCCTGCTCACCTCCGGCATGGCGGTGCCGGCCTCCATGGCCCTGCTCGGCTCGTTGCTGCTGACCATCCTCCAGAAGATCGCCTTCACGATGATCGTCCTGAGCGTCCTGGACTTCGGCCTCCAGCGCTGGCAGTACGAGAAGTCCCTCAAGATGTCCAAGCAGGAGCAGAAGGACGAGTACAAGAAGCTGGAAGGCGACCCGCACGTGAAGGGCCGCATCCGCCAGAAGCAGATGGAGATGGCCATGAACGCCGGCCGCGGCGCGGTGGCCGAGGCGGACGTCGTCATCACCAACCCCACCCACTACGCGGTGGCCCTGGAGTACAAGCCGAAGAAGGGCCAGAAGGCGCCGGTGGTGATCGCCAAGGGCAAGAACGCCTACGCGCTAGAGATCCGCCGCATCGCCGAGGAGAACTTCATCCTCATCGTGGAGGATCCCCCCACCGCGCGCATGCTCTACGCCCAGGTCGACGTGGATCAGGAGGTGCCGCCGGAGCTGTTCCAGGCGGTCGCGAAGATCATCGCGCTCCTGTACAAGGGGCGGCGGCGCCCACAGGCGCAGCAGCTCACCATCACCGAGATCCCGTCCATGCCGGTCTCGGCCGACGTGCAGATGGCCCTGGAGGCGACGGTGCCCGAGGCGCCGGAGGCCGCCGCCGAGCCGGAGGTCCCATCGGATCAGCCACCCGCATAGGTACGAGGCTTATTTGCCGAACGTACGGCTCTTGGGCGTCTGATTGGACGTCTGGGCCGGCGGCGGGAATAGCGACCAGAAGGCATCGTCGTCCTTGAAGACCTCGTAGAAGTTGCAGATCGGATAGACCCGGCCCTGCAGCTTCGACGTCTCCAGGCTCTCGAGCATGGTCATCCCTTGGACCGGATCCATCGCCCGGGCCTGGTTCAGCTTCGCGAAGGTCTCGGCCACCGCACGGCTCGCTTCTTCGAACTGGTGCACCGCGATCGCCGCGCGCCGCGCGAGGTCCACCTTCTCGGCCAGCCGCCGCGCGATCTTGTCCACCAGTGCCTTGTCTGTGGGCGACATGGGGCCGCCCGCCGGAGCGGGGGGCGCCATGGGCTTCTTGAAGGCCGGGGGCTTCAGGCTCTTCTTGGGTTCGGGGGCCGGTGGCGCCAGGGGTTTCTTGGCCTGCTCGCTCGCCGTCTTGAGCAGCCGCACCCGGGGGCCGAAGCGATCGAGGATCGTCCGGCACAGCTGGATCTGCTCCTCGGTGGCTGCGACCTGCTGCGCGAACACCTCCGGGGTGATCTCCAGCGGGCGGGTCGCGCGACGGCCCAAAGGCTGGGTCGCACTGCGGACGAATTGGTCCGAGTAGGAGCGATCGGCGAAGGGATTGCTGCCGGCGCCGGGGCCAGAGCGCTTGAAGGCGTCCGTTCCGTCCATCGTAGGCCTCGTGGAGCAAAGGGGGGGACGCGCTGGGGAGCGCCCTCGTAACCGTTGCTTCTTGTATGCCCTGCCCATGGGGGTTCCTAACGGCCGCCAAAGCAACAGTAATTTACCGATCAGGAGGCCTCCAATCCCTTGCGTGGAGCGGGAAATCGTGTTACTTTCACATTAAAGGACGATTAAAGCTCGCCCTTTGAGCACCCGTCGATCGATGTCGTGGCCGCCTGGGGTGGCTAAGGATCCGTTTACAGGTGTTTTCATTCCCTCGTCAGGGGAGGAGCAGGTCCCGTCGGAGCTTCCGGCGGGGTTTCGCATAGAACCCGGCTTGGGCGAGGGTGAGCGTGGTATCGTGTGGGCGACCCGGAAAGGTGCACTTGAAGGGAATTCAGCTCGGTTACGGCTTCTTAGGCGCGTTGCTCGCCGGAACGGCACTCGGCTACTTCGTCGATCGCTGGCTCGGTTCGGCACCCTGGGGGCTCATCATCGGGATCGTGCTGGGTTTCGCAAGCGGACTCTACGGACTCTACGTCGCCCTCTTGCGTCAGGATGGCTCGGATGAGCAGTGAGGTGAGGCGCCTGGAAGGCGCGTTGTATCGTCACCTGCTCATTGCCGGAGGGGTCTCCCTCGCTCTGGGATTCGTCCTGGGGAAGCCGACCTGGGGGTTCTCGGCTGCACTAGGCTGTCTGGCCACCATCGCCTACTACGGGATGCTGGGGCGCCAGGTCGAGCGGACGATCAGCCGGGGCCGCATCCCCGCCCTGGGGCAGGTCGTCGTCCTGATGCTCGGCCGCCAAGCGGTCTGCCTCCTGGCAGTCTACCTGGCGCTTCGGTTCTGGCAGTCGGCATGGTGGGCTTGTTTCTTGGCCCTGCTGATCGGTCGGAACTGGGTCATGATCGTCGCAACGCTGCAGGGCTCGCCACAGGGCGAGACTTGCTGAGGAGGACTCGGGTTTGTCACAGCACGCGTTCAAGCTAGCGGAAGCGGCTACCGAGGCGGGTTCGGCCGCCGGAGCCGCGGAACACGCCGGCGGTCACGCCGCCGAAGGCGGAATCCAGCTCGGCGTCCACTGGGTGCATCACACCCCCTGGGGCGTCGTCCACGTCGACACCATCCTTTCGACGTTGGTTGCCATGCTGGTCGCCATCCTCGTGTTCGGCCTTCTGGGGCGCGCCGTCACCATGCGGCCCGCGTCGGTGAAGGTCAAGCGCGCCTCGGCCATCGAGGCCGTGGTCGAATTCATCCAGAAGATCCTGAACGACTTCATCGGACACGGGGCGAGCAAGTACCTCTGGTACATCGGCTCGCTGTTCGTCTTCATCGTGGTCGCCAACTGGCTCGGTCTCCTGCCCTGGCGGGCTTGGGAGCTCCTGGGCCTCGGCGAGAAAACCGCTGAAGTGCTCGGAGTGCAAGCTCCGCACGGCCTCGTCTACGAGGCCCCGACCGCTGACCTCAACACCACCGCGGCCCTCGCGATCCTGAGCCTGCTCATGTACTGGGTGGCCGGTATCCGGACCAACGGGGTGGCGGGCTTCATCGGTCACCACTGGTTCGCCAAGCCGTGGGCCCTCTTCCCCCTGCGGATGCTCGAGGACATCACCCGTCCTCTCTCGCTCGCGCTTCGTCTTTTCGCCAACATCGTGGCGGGACACGTCGTGGGTCTCATCCTCCTGGGTATGGCCTACGTCGGGGCGGCCGCCCTGCTGCCGCTCGAGCTCTTCGTCGGCGCGATTCAAGGCTTCATCTTCGCGACCCTGTCGGCGTCCTACATCGGGGCTGCCGTGGCAGAGCACCACTAGGAAATCTCGTTTAACTTCCACCAATCGACGCTTCGAACCACGAAAGGAGAACTCACCACAATGGCTCTTGATCCTACCGCTATGGCTGGCATGGGCACGTTCGCCGGTCTCGCCGCCATCGGCGCCGGCCTCGCGATCGGCCTCGGCACCATCGGCCCCGGCCTCGGCGAAGGCAACCTGTTCGGCAAGACGATCGAGGGTATCGCCCGGCAGCCGGAAGCCCAGGGCCGCCTCCAGGGCACGATGTTCATCACCTTCGCCCTGCTCGAAGTCTTGGCGCTGCTCGCGTTCGTTATCGCGATCATGCTCGTGACCCAGGTCGCGACCCCGATCGCCGGTGCGTTCCTCGGCGCCGTCGCGCAGTAGTCGGGAAGCCGGGACGGCCAC
>DATNQJ010000325.1:0-4310 GCA_036704085.1 Stenomitos sp. | reverse complement strand
ACCCCTTCGCTCCTTGGCCGAGCGATCGAGCTGACGCGTCGCCACGTGCCGCTAGCCCTCTTGCCTTGATTTCCGACGAAAAACATATGATACTTGAAGTACTTCTTGCCCGACTGACCCGCCGAAAGGCCTCAGTCGGGTTATTTTGTTGGGAACGACCGTGCCGGCAGAACCGGCCGTCAAACGCGCCATTGCCTTCGTTGACGGCCAAAACCTTTTCCATAACGCGCGTAACGCCTTCGGCTACACGTATCCAAACTACGACGTGCAGAAACTGGCCCGAGCCGTTTGCGCCGGGCACGGATGGACGCTTGATCGCGTGCAGTTCTATACGGGCGTCCCTTCGGCGGCGGACGACGCTTTTTGGCATGGGTTCTGGTCGAACAAGCTCGCCATGATGGGGGGTTCGACCGAAGATTGATGTAAGGTCGAACCGATCCTCGCTCAGGCGGCGACCGGGAACCCCCACCGATCGACCTTCGCCCAGAACTGGCTCCATCGTTCCGGTGTGTAGCTCAAGGCCCGCAGGCTCAGCACCACCGCCGCACCGCCCTCCGTCCACTTCATCCCCGAGCCACACAGTCGCTGCTTGACGATCACCTTACAGGCCGCCTCCGTCACCCCGCTGCCGATCGGCTCGTTCGCCGCCACTCGACTGGCGTAGTCCATCCGGCCCATCCCACCCTGATTCGTGAAGTACGTGATCGCCCGCTGCACGTCCTCGTTGCCCTTGGCCCAGGGCCGCTCTCGGGCCAGCGACCGCAACCGTTTCAGGACCCACTCGGCCCCGCCCGGGTCGTGCTTCAGTCGGTGACACGCCTCCTCCAGCCATGCCTCCTTGGTGCGGGGTTGGCCCCGGTACAACACCACCGCCGCCTTGCCCAGGTACTCCGCCGCATGCCAGAAGTCGGTCACCTGCACATCGGTGTGCTGCCGGAGGAAATCCCAGTTCCCGTTGGCCCCGTCGGCGATCCCCACGTAATGGGCGTCGGGGCACTTCGCCTTGGCACGGGCGATCTCCGCCTCCAGGTGGCCCAGGAACTTCGCCCTGCCGTACTCGGGGGTCGCCCCCAGGGAGATCGTGTGCTGCCGCTCGCCCTGCGAGTCGTAGAAGGCCAGGGTGCCGACCATCGCCTCCCGCCAGCCGTCCTCGCACATCAGCGTGCAGGTCCCGTCCAAGCTGATGGCCACCGTGCTCGGGGGCTCGTCAAACTTCGGCAGGGTGTAACTCCAGTCCTCCTCCTTGGCCAAGGCCACCGCTGCCACCGCATCAGCGACGTCCTGGATCAGGCAGCGGGAGACGACCCGGCCGTGATTCTCCTCCAAGTCGATCTGGACCCGGGGCGAACTGAACTCGGCGTACTTGTGCGAGACGATCTTGGCGAACCGGGGTGTGGAACTGACGACGATGCGGGCGTCCCGGTCGAGCGGGCAGTAGGTCGGGCCGCCCTGGGGGCTCTGATAGACGTGGCGGGCGACGGTGGCGACGCCATAGGGGGTCTGATAGTCCTTCTCGACCGGCCCCTTGCTGGTGAACTTGACCGGCCCGACGGTGATGGGCGCGCCGTCGGTGTCGAACTGGCGTAATCCCTCGGCGGTGGCCAGGACTCCGGCCTCATTGAGCCGGTGTTGGAGGACCTCCTCGAAGTCCAGCATGGAGTCGTTGTAGGGGACCTCGACCTGGAGGATGAAGGAGGTCGGCGTCCGGGTGGTGATCGTGGCGTTCATGGTTCCAGTCCCTCGGGTGAAGACTGGAAGTTACGGCAAGGGCAGGATTTGAGTCTACATCATTCCTCGGTCGAACCCTGAGAGAGGAACAAAGTCGGCCGCCACGGTTTCGCCCGGCTGGCCACGTCCGCCCGGGGCGGTTGCCGCTCAGGTCAAGCTGGCCGGCCGCGGCAAGATCGCGAAGTGGTACCCGAACACCGAGCTGAGCTCCGAGCACGAGGCCGAGCTGTGCGTTGCGGCCGGCTTCGACGACGTGCCGTGGTAAGATCAAGATTGACACTGGCGGCGAATTCTATCACCCGCTCACGCGGCCGGTTGCGGCGCGGCGAATCGGGAGCAGCGGGTCCGGGACAACGGCGTCCCCGCCCACCACTCGCTGAGCCGCACCACGTTGATCGCCACCGCCGTCAGGAGGTGCTGGAGATGCACCTTCACCTCCCCGATATAGCGACACTGCCTCAACCCGCACCGCCGGATCGCTTGTTCATGCGTACCCTCGATCCCCGCCCGGGCCGCGTACCGCGACCGGAACTCGTCGGTCGTCTGCTTGCGGCGGGCCGCCTGCAGCGCCTCGTGATGCTCACGCGCCTGCAGCCCGATGATCCGCGGCTCCTTCTCCGCCTTCGTGCACCGCGACCGCGACGGACATGGGGTGCAATCCTTGCGGGAGAACCGCGCCTCGAAAACCATGCCGTTCTGCGGAAACGTGTTGGGGAGCCAGGATATGCTCTCTTTGCCAGCCGGGCAAGTCACCACCTGCCGGTCCCAGTCCACCACGAAGCTCCCCTTGTCGAAGCCCGCGCCGGCACGCGCCTGCCAGCCGGGATCCTCGGCCACCGGGCCGACGATGGTCACGCCGTACTCGCGCCGGCTGGCGACGAGGACCTCGGAATCGGTGTACCCCTGGTCGACCAGGTGCTCACCCGGCAGCAGGTCGCGCCCCTCCTCCGACTCATGGACCTCTTTGATCATATTATCGTCCGGTGTCGTCGCGGGCGTCGTCTCGACGTTGACGATCAGATGCGGCAGATCGGTCTCGCACGTCTCGGTCAGGTGCGCCTTGTACCCCACCCAGTCCACATCGCGCTTGGTGCTGTAGCGGGCCTCGGTATCGTAGGGCGAGCTGATCAATCCGGCCGGCGAGGGCATGTCCTTGACCGCGCGCCAGCGCAATTGGCCCGGGTCACCCGTGTACTGCTCGGCCCAGACGCGACGCAAGGTCACCACCGCCGGGATCTGCGCCAGCACGGGCTGATCGGTTGCCGCATCGACGGCGGCCAGGAGTGTTTCGCCATCGGCCGCAACCCCTCGGGCCAACTCCTCGCGGGCCGCATCGGTCTTGGGCAGGTGGTAGTTCTCGACGCGCCTGCCATAGCGCGGGTACCACTCCGCAGGAGCCAGCGCTTGCAGCCAGTCGGGCGCCATCACGGCCAAGTCGTTCAAGGCGGCCCGCATCGTCTCGCCCACCCGCTCCAGCCGATTGAGCACGCGGACGGCGGCCAGGACATGCGTCGAGTCGGTGCGCTGCCGGCCCCGTTCGCGGATCAGGCCGAGTTCCCGGCATCGTTCCAAGAGGGTGTCGAGGAGCTGCTGTTCGGCCTGGCCGTGGACCAGCCGGGAGCGGAACTCGCTGAGCACGGTGTGGTCGAAGCCGGGATCGGTCAGTTCCAGACCCAAGGCGTACTTCCAGTCGATGCGGCCGCGGACGGCGTCAGCGGCCTGGCGATCGGACAGGCACTCGACGTATTGGAGGACGGAGACGAGGGCGAGCCGGGCGGGGGAGGCGGCCGGCTGGCCGCGGGTGGGGAACAAGTCAGCGAACTGATCGTCGCGGAAGAGCGGGCCGAGTTCATCGGCGATGCGGAGTCCGAGGGTTCCCTTGGGGAAAGCGGCGTGGGCGACGCGCTGGGTCTCTTCGGGGATCGCGCAGTCCGGTCGGGGATGGAGTGACACTGGGGGTGCTCGGGGGCAAGGACAGTCAGGTGGGGTTTCCGGGTCTCTTCACGGTCGGCCCCGGATCTTCTCACAACTGCATGGCAGGAAGGAAGATGGAATTCGCCACCAGTGTCAACAATTCAGTCTCCCTATGGCGTTGTTGCACAGAGCTTGAGGCGGTCTGGAGCTGAGGGAATACCCCCCGCCCCCGGTGAACTTACACCAGCTTGACGCTCACCGGCATGCCCAGATGCGTCATGATGTTCAACGCCCGGCACCGGATCCCCAACTCACTTGCCTGGCGTCGCCACTCCCGGCCCCACAGCCGATCCCCGAAGATCCCCTTGATCCGCCGGATAGCCGTCTCGGCCAGCGAGCGCATGTGGTAGCCCACCGCGCGCTTCCAGCCCCGCCGGCCCGTTCGCCGGATGGCGCGCAGGTTCTGATCGCGCGGGTGAGGAGCTCCCTTGGTGTTGCCGTGGACCTTGATCTTGGCGTCCTTGCGCGGCGGGATCAGGGCCTTGGCCCCGCGCGCCGCCAGGGCGTCGTAGACCTCGGCCTGGTCGTACGCCCCGTCGGCGGCCGCTTCGGTGATCGGCCGCTCGACCTGATCCAACAGATCGCCGAACACCTCGGCGTCGGTGACA
>DATNQJ010000324.1:0-6990 GCA_036704085.1 Stenomitos sp. | reverse complement strand
AGCTGGGCGGCCAGCGAGCGATGCAGCACGCGTGCCATCGCCTCGCCATCCACCTCGCTCTTCTGGGACCAGCTGATGAGCTCGACCTTGGAGAGGTCGATGCCCAGGTCGAGCCACAGCTTGAGGCTCTGCTGCACATGGCGCAGGCTCGCGAGATCCGGGAAGAAGGGCAAGAGGATCCGATCGGCGAGCTCCATGGCCTGGACGATGGGCTCGGACAGGATCGGGGCGGTATCGACCACCGTGAAGGCATGCCGCCCCTTGAGATCCTTGAGCACCGTCGCGGTGACCGCGCGGTCGATGAGCTCCCCGTCCTCGGGCGTCGGCGTCGAGGCGAGCACCCTCAGCCCCGAGGCATGGGTGCAGAGGGCCTGCTCGATGGCCTCCGGGTCCGGCTTCCCGCCCAGCTTCGCGATGTCCGACAGGTAGGCCTGCGGCTTCACGTTGAGGAGCAGGTCCACCTCCCCGAACTGGGGTGCCAGATCGATGAGCGCCGCGCCGCCCTCCTTGGCGAACAGCACGGCGAGGTTCACCGCGAGGGTGGACTTGCCCGCCCCACCCTTGGGCGAGTGGACGACGATCACCTTGCCGCTCTTGGTGCGCGCGGGCTCACTGGCCGAGCGCGCCCCCTTGAGGCGCGTGAGGAAGACGTGCGCCCGCTCGATGGCCGCGGGCAGGTCGCTGGGGGAGGCGAGGACCTCGCGGATGCCCGCCTGCATGGCCTTGCCGAGGGCCTCGGCCTCGAGGGATGCGCCGACCAAAAGCGTGATGGCGAGCGGATTGGCGGCCTGGATGCCGTCGACGGTCCTGAGGACCGTCTCGAGATCGCCCCCGTAGGCCAGGACGACGAGCTCCGGGCGCAGCGAGACCGCGAGGCCCACGCCGTCGGCGGGGCTCGCTGCCTCGCCGGCGATGGTGGCCGGTAGGGGCTGCCCCAGCGCTTGGCGCAGGGCCTCACGCTGGGGATCGGTTCCGATGATCAGGGTTCGCAGGGCCATGGGGTCTCCAACCTAGACTAGATTCGCGTGGTGGGCAGGGTGGGTTCGGGATCCCCCTCGTCGGAGAGACGAACGGAATACTGGTTGGTGGTGCCCTTGATCTCGGGCTCGCTGACCCGCTCGATGAACCGGCCGTAGACCTCGCCGCGGCTCGTCGTGTAGGTCACGTAGAAGCGGGCGAAGCCCGCGATGGTGACGTTCGAGCGTCCGTTGACGGCGAAGAAGCTGTCGCCCATCAGGGGAAGGGTCATCACGCGGGGCGTCTTGTTCCCCTTGGAGGCATCCTGGTAGCTGGTGCTGTCGTTCCCCAAGAGCTGGTTGACCGCCGACACCGTCGGGCCGTTCATGTTGCCCGGCTCGGTGGGGACCATGTCGCCCACGTGCACCGTGCGGTTGGCGCCGTTGAGGATCGAGGTGCGGTAGACGTCCGCCCCCGTGCCGTCGAGGCCGAGTGCCTGGAAGTTACCACGGATCGAGCCGCCCGGACCCTGCTTGAGCACGTACTCGGCGCCCGGCTTGAAGTCCGCCTCGGGCACGCCGAAGGGACGCACGCCGTAGTTGGTGCCGACCACGTACAGGTCCGCCTGCGCCCGTGCTCCGACCGTGAGGGGGTTGGCGTTGTCGGGATCCTCGCCCTTGACCGCCTTGAGGACGCGGCCCACCAGCGACTCGTTGGGAGTCTCGAGCACGACCAGCATCCGGAGGTTGCAGGGCGCGATGCCGATGTTCGAGCGCTTGAGCTCGTAGCCGTTCTTGCCCGCCATTTCCTGGGCCTGGGCGATGCCGTAGTCCCGCCCGTTGAGGAGGCCCTTGGTGCCGGCGAGGGCAGCCGCATCGGCGGCGACCTGCATTCGCGTCCGGTGGTACATCATGGCCCCGGTGTCGGCCACCAGACCTGCGATCACCACGAGTCCCGTGGCGAACAAGGCCGTGGTAACGAGTGTAGCGCCCTTCTGGTGTTCCTTCCGACTGGCCATGGCCTGCCTCCTATTTCGATTGGACCAGGTGGGGGGTGACGAGGATCGTCAGCTCGGTTTCGTTGTGCTGGAACTTGGTGGACTTGAAGAGCTCGCCGAGGATGGGGATGCTGCCCAAGAGGGGCACCTGCTCCACGGTCTGGGTCTCGCTGTTCTGGATGAGCCCGCCGATGGCGAGGCCCTGTCCCTCTTTCAGGATCAGCTGGGTCTCGGCCCGGCGGCTGCTCACCGCGGGCACCACGAAGTTGGCCACGCGGACCGCGTTGGTGTAGTCGAGCTGGCTGACCTCGGGGGCCACCTTCATGGAGATGCGGCCGTCCTCGAGCACGACCGGCTCGATCTGGAGCTTGATGCCGTAGGGCTTCCAGTCGAAGGTGACCTGACCCTGCTGCTGGGAGATGGGCAGGGGAATCTCGCCGCCCGCCAAGAACTCCGCCTTGCCGCCGCTGATGGCCACCAGGTTCGGCTTGGCGAGCACGCGGGCCGTGCCGTTCTGGACCATCAGGTTGAGGCGCGCGGCGATCCGCTCGTAGAGGCCGAAGGCCGTGCCGCCGCCGCTGACGAGCGCCGAGCCGGGCTGGGTGTTGCGCGGGTTGCGGGGGTCCGACTGGAGGGTCGTGAGGTGGTCGGCCTCGAAGAAGTCCTCGCCGTTGGCGGTCCGGAGCATCTGGCCCCACTTGATGCCGAGCTCGGAGCCGCCGCCCTTGTTCATCTCGACGACCTCCACGTCCACCTGGACCTGCTGGACCGCGTCGGGGGCGAGCAGGTTGACGACGTGGGGAGCAAAGCCGCTCGCGAGCTTCTCGGCCATCTGGGCCTGGCTCGTGCGATCGACCTTCCCGTAAAGCAGGACCGAGTCGTTGACCACCTCGACCTGCAGGTCCTTGGCGCCGGTGGCCTTCTGGATGGTCGCCTTCAAGAGGCCCGCGTCGACCCGCACCACCACGTCGTAGGTGATGCGATTCTTCTTGGTCCACACGATGAGGTTGGTGGTGCCGGGCTTCTTGCCGTTGATGAGCACGTCGCGCTTCGAGAGGACGGCCACGTCGGCGATCGCCGGATCCGTGACGGACACCTTGGTCACGTCGTTGGCGACCGTGACCACCTCGGACTTGCCGACCGAGACCGGCAGGCTCGCATCCGAGAGTGCCATCGCCGGCAGGCTCGTCGAGAGCAGGACCGTGGCGGCAACCATGAGGGGTAGACACTTCATCGCGGACAACTCACTTCCGGGGAACGGCCCCCAGCCGGGGGGCGGTGTGGGCTAACGGGAGACCATCTCGGTCGAGGTGCCGCGGATGATCATGATCTCGGGCTTGTTGTCGACCGTGCGGACGGGGACCATCACCTTGACGACCTTGGTCTTCTCGACGACCCTGGGCTTGGAGACCGTCTTGACCGGTGCGGGAGCGGGCTTCTTGATGCCCATCATCGAGGCGGGGGTGGCACCGGAGGTCTTGGCGTCGCCGACCTCGGCCTGGTCCCGCATGGCGAGGCGGATCTTGCCGCGGTCGGCCGCGAGGATCAGCTTCTCGGCGTCGGTGGGCGAGACGGCCAGGGTGGCCGACGAGACGACCTTCGCCTCGGGGTCGTCCTTGCGCTTGGCGTCCTGGGCACAGGCCAGCACCTTGACCTTCTGCAAGAGGAACTTGGTGACGACGTCGCCATCGACGTCCATGGTGCTGACGACGTCGACCGTCATGCCGGGCTGCACGAAGCCCGCCACGCCGACGACCTCGTCGACGGCGACCGTGATGGCGCGCATGCCGGCGGGCACCGGCAGGACGGCCTGGGCCTCTTGGCCGGCGACGAACAGCTTAGCATCGAGGATCGGCTCGCCGGCCGCCAGCTCGATCTTGTTCATGCGGCCCACGGCCTGCTCGGGGTTGGTGAGCGCGCCCTCGGGGATGTACTTGCTGGGACGCTTCTCCACGACGACCTGGTCGGCGAGGAGCTTGGTATTGAGCGGGATGGCGGCCTTGGCGACGAGCACCGGGCCTTGGGGTTCGCCGGCATCCGCGCGTTGGTTGGCGCCGTTGACGTAGGCGAACATGGCCCCGCTGGCTACCAGGCCGAGACCGGCCGCTATGAGGAAGCGTTGAACTTTTTTCATTTCCTACTGCTCCACGCGCATGACCGCGGACGTTTTGAGGTAGATGGGGTCGGGGATGCCCGGCAGGGCGACCCCGCTCTTGAAGGGATACGAGAGGTCGACCTTGACGTCCGTCCCGTCGGTATCCGTGGTCCGTTGAATGACGACCTGGGCGGCGGGGTCCGTCAGGGCCGCGCCTGCGAGGTATTTCTCGACCGCTTCGTGAATCTTGGTGTCGGACCGCCCGAGGGCGCCGACACGGGCGCCCTCGCGGCAGGCGTTCGTAATGACCAGCTGGGCGTTGAAGAGGCGGCCGAAACCAAAGATTCCGAGCACCATCGCCAGGAAGACGGGCAGGACCAGAGCGGTCTCTACTAGCGCCTGACCCTTTTGGTTTCGGCTCCTCATCGTCCCCACTCCTACTACTTGGCGGTGCTGCTCAGGGTGTTGGCGATCGCCGAAAGCATCTTGTTGACGTTGGTGCCCATCATCGTCAGAGCGCCGACGGTCACGACCGCGATCAGGCCGAGGATCAGGCCGTACTCGGTGAGGGCCTGGCCTTCCTCTTCCTTGATAACGCGCAGCATCAGGTTCATAGGGCAACTCCTTCTCTCTAAGTGAGTGGCGGTGGGGCTCGGGGCTCGCTTGTCCCCCTTCGACGAAGTGATAATACGATTTGAGCCCTTACGCGCCCTTGAAACACCGATTAAGTGAGTGTTAATTAACCCTTGGCTGGGTTCGGCACCTTGTGATCCGCATCACGCCTCGCTTTAGCCGAGCGAGGCCTCGCTGCCTAAGATCGACGGAGGGCATGGTCCGAGCGAAATGTTATGGTTCGATGACCGAACAACCTGGGCGGATGTTGCGCCGCGCCTCCGCGATAACCCCCTGGGGGGATGGGGATAGGGGTCCGAAACGGCCGAGACCCCCTACCGACGGCGATCGCCGGATAGGGGGTCTCGGTATAACGGGGCCTGGTATGGCCGCGCGGCGGTCTACGCCAGTGCGGACAACCGCGCGTAGGCGCTCTGGAGCTGGTCGTTGAAGCTGCCGATCGGCGACTCCTTCTCGGCCTTGCCGAGGGTCTTGCGCAGCAGTGAGGACACCTGACGCGACGAGTAGCCCAAGAGCTGGAACTGGGTCGCGACCTTGCCCGCCAGGGACGGGATGGTGTCGGGGTCGTGGCTCTCGAGGATGCTGATCAACTCGCCCTGTTGTGCGGTGAGATCCCGGACGATGTGCACGAGCACGTCGCTCGACGGGGTGCCGGTCGCGCTGGACTGGAGGATCTGGTCGTAGAACTTGATCTTGGGGGCGAGGGTGGCCATTGCCTCTTCCAGCTTCGGGTAGTGGATGACCTCGCGCGGGGCGCGGATGTCCTTCTTCACGTCATCGATGTGGAAGCACCCGATGTCGATGGTGCCGATGAAGTGCCATTCATAGCCGTACAGCTCGTGCTGCTTGAGGAAGGCCTTCACGTCCATGTCGCTGAGCCACAGTAGACGCTCGATGCGGCCGCGCAGGTGCTTCACGTTGCTCGTGTAGGCCGCAGGATGGGTGTGGAACGCGCCGATTTCCGGCACCTCGAGGGTGTTGGGACGGCAGCGATAGCGGACGCCGACCACCTTGCGCGACTTGGAGTGGAACACCCCGGTCGTGAGGTTCTGGTACTCATGCAGGCTGCCATTGTGGCCCCCGAAGACGCCACCCCGCTCGTCGAACACGAAGATACGGCGCTTATGAGCCAAGAGCCGGTTATCCTTCACGGTCAACGTGTTGAGCATGTTGATGCCGAAATCGTGGACGAATTGTTCGTGAACACCGGGCTCTATCAGCACCCTTGCATCCCCCTCTAATCACGTCAGGACAAGGTTTCTATACCAATTCGTCGCCGGACTAATCGCAACTTTTGTAAAGGTTTGGTCGGCCTATTTTTGTGATCGCTACCCTAGATTGGAGACGGCGTGTTAATGTAAACATGGATCACTGGAGACAACGATCAGCCAACACCAAGTGATCCATGTTGGCGATATGCCGCCCTGCCGATCAAGGAGCCCGTGATCAATGCCGAGAATCAGTCGCGTCGTCGCGCCCGCGAAAGCCTCCCCCTTCCTGAAGTGGGCGGGTGGTAAGGGGCGTCTGCTCGGCCAGTATCAAGCCTTCTTCCCGAAGCAGTTCAAGCGTTACTACGAGCCGTTCGTCGGTGCCGGCGCGGTGTTCTTCCATCTGGCTCCGAAGCATGCGGTGCTCTCGGACACCAATCCGGACCTGGTGGCGTGCTACGACGTGCTCAAGCACGACGTGGACGCCCTGGTCGAGCTCTTGCGGATGTACCGCCACGACAAGGACTTCTACTATCACGTCCGCGAGCTGGATGCTTCCACGTTGAGCCCGGTGCAGCGGGCCGCGCGGATGATCTTCCTCAACAAGACGTGCTTCAACGGGTTGTGGCGGGTGAATCGGCGTGGTCAGTTCAACGTGCCGTTCGGCGATTACAAGAACCCCAAGATCCTGGACGAGGAGAACCTGCGGGCGGTGTCGGCGGCCCTGCAGCACGTCGAGATCCTGCACTCTCCGTTCGATCACGTGCTCGACGTGGCGCGCAAGGGGGACTTCATCTACATGGATCCTCCGTACCACCCGGTGAGCTCGACCTCGAGCTTCACGAGCTACAGCGCGGACGACTTCAAGCCCGAAGACCAGCGGCGTCTGGCGGACGCGTATCGCACGCTGGCGGCGCGCGGCTGCAAGGTCATGCTCTCCAACTCGGACGTGCCCTTCATTCGCGAGCTGTACGCGGACTTCCGGATCGAGCAGGTCTGGGCGGCGCGCGCCATCAACCGCGACGCCTCCAAGCGCGGCGCGGTCAGCGAGGTCGTGGTTCTCAACTACTAAGCCCCTGGACCTGGTAAAGAGGAGGGCT
>DATNQJ010000323.1:0-2253 GCA_036704085.1 Stenomitos sp. | reverse complement strand
CTCGCCACGTCCAACGAGGCCGAGGAGTCCTTGAGGGCGACGATGTTCGGGATCGAGACGAGGCGCTTGAGCGTCTCGGGCGCGATGGAGACGCCCGTGCGCGGCGGGTGGTTGTACAGGATGATGGGCAGGCGGGTGGCCTCGGCCACCGCCTTGAAGTGGCGGTAGAGGCCTTCCTGGTTGGGCTTGTTGTAGTACGGGGCGATGAGCAGGAGGGCGTCGACGCCGATGGCCTCGGCCTCCTGGGTGAGGGCGATGGTCGCGGCCGTGTCGTTGGAGCCGGTCCCCGCCACCACGCTGCCGTCGCTGCCGACGGCCTCGACCGCCGCCCGGAACATGGCGAGCTTCTCGTCATGCGTGAGCGTCGGCGACTCGCCGGTGGTGCCGACGATCACCAGGCCGTCCGAGCCGTTCGCGACGAGGTGACGAGCCAGGCGCTGGGCCGTGGGGACATCGACCTTGCCGGCGCGGTCGAAGGGGGTGACCATCGCGGTGAGAACCCGACCCAGCTGCTTCATGACTCGCTTCTCCTAACCTTCCTCGCCCGGCGGCGACCCCGAGCTGTCTCCACGTCATTGTCTCACGATCGGCCACAAGCGTCCATTAGAGGTCGCTTGCCTTGCCGCAGGAGGCCCCCTAGAGGGCGACGTCCCTCACCATCGCGATGACATGCGGCCGACCGTCCAGGTGCGCGGCCTTGACGACGGCCTCCAGGCTGATGAGGTGTCCTTGGCGGTGATAGAAGGCCGTGGCGTAGTGGTCCTCGACGGCCTCTCCCATCAGGCGCTGGGCCATGCGGGATTGCAGGACCCGCCGCTCCTCGTCCGGCACGAGGTTGAAGAAGGACGGCAGGGCGATGAGCTCCTCGAGCGTGTAGCCGCTCAGCTCGCAGAAGGCGTCGTTGGCGTAGAGGACCTGCTGACCGTCGACGATCACGGCGCCGTAGCCCATCTCGCCCTGAGCGGCCATGAGGGCGTGCGTGAGTTCGGTCAGGCGGCGGATCTCCGCCCGGGCCTGTTCCAGCTCGGTTCCGAGGAGGGTGGGGTCAAGGGTTTCCATGGGGCCTCCTAGTTGATGGCAGCCGAACGGGTGAGCAATCCCTGCGCCACGAGGCTCTCGGCGATGAGCACCGCATTGAGGGCCGCGCCGCGGCGCAAGTTGTCGCCCACCACCCAGAAGTTGAGGGCGTTGGGGTGCGAGACGTCGCCCCGGATCCGGCCGACCAGGACATCGTCCTGGCCCGCCGCGTCCGTCGGCTGCGGGTAGGTCGCGGTCGCGGGGTCGTCCTTGAGAGCCACCCCCGGGGCGGACGCGAGGGCCGCGCGCACCGAGGCAAGCTCCACGGGCCGCGCGAACTCGACGTTGGCCGAGACCGCATGCCCCACCTCGACCGGGACGCGGACGCAGGTGCCGGTGATCCGGAAGGCCGGATCCCCGAAGATCTTGCGGGTCTCGTGCGTGAACTTCATCTCTTCCTTGGTGTAGCCGTTGTCCAGGAAGACGTCGATGTGCGGGATCAGGTTGAAGGCGATGGGCTTGTTGAGGGCCTCGGGCGCGAGATCCTTGCCCTCGAGGCGCGCGGCGGTCTGGGCGCGCAGCTCCTCGACAGCCTCCTTGCCGGCTCCCGACACGGACTGGTAGCTCGAGACCACCACGCGCTCGATCGGACCGAGGGCGCGCAGGGGAGCGAGGGCCATCAGGAGGATGGCCGTCGAGCAGTTGGGGTTGGCGATGATGCCCTGGTGATCCCGGAGGGCATGGGCGTTGATCTCGGGGATGACGAGCGGGACCTTGGGATCCATGCGGAACTCGGAGGTGTTGTCCACCACCACGGCCCCGCGCTTGACGGCCTCGGGGGCGAGCTCCCGGCTCACCTTGCCACCGGCCGAGGCGAGCACCAGGTCCACGCCCTCGAAGGCCTCGGGGGTCGCGAGCTCGACCGGAAAGGAGCGGCCCATGCAGGTCACGGTGCTGCCCGCCGTCCGACCGGACGCCAGGAGCTTGATGGACGCCGCCGGGAAGTTGCGTTCCAAGAGGGTCTTGAGCATTTCCTGGCCGACCATGCCCGTCGCGCCCAGGATCGCCACCGTGTAACCGTTCACTCTGCCTCCTTGGCCCCCCTGGGCCTACAACACGTGCTCCAGGCCATATACCAGGCCCTCGAGATCGAAAACCTTCCTGACGGCGAGCATCACGCCCGGCATGAAGCTCTCGCGCGAGAGCGAGTCGTGGCGGATGGTCAGCGTCTGCCCG
>DATNQJ010000322.1:0-2150 GCA_036704085.1 Stenomitos sp. | reverse complement strand
CGAGGGTTTGGCCCAGCAGGCGCGCTTTTGCCTTGATTGCTCGATCCTGGGAATTGCACGGGCGCTAGGGGCCGTTTTGAGCCCCTGTCATGCCCAGAACCGCCCAAAAACCTCGCAAAAAACGCGAGGCCCCCTTGAGGGCCTCGCGAGCTTCGTCAGTGTCGGGTGGGTCAGGCCATCCACAACGGGGTGGCGATCCATCCGCAAGGGGGTAGGGCTGACCTACAGCGCCAACACCTCGAAAGACTTGCTACTGTAACTATCCATAGGCAGGTACCTCCTTTGCAGTTTTGAGGATTGAAACGCCCTCAGGGTCTCCTTACCCGGAAGTGGCGATCCTCCTACCGGGCGAGCGGGATTTATCTTAAACTGGACCCGGCTAGACCCCATCCATCGGAGGTATCGTGAGGTTTCCTAGATCATCCGGCGTTCTGCTGCATCCCACGTCGCTGCCCGGGCGTTTCGGCATGGGCTCCTTCGGCCAGGAGGCGTTTCGCTTCGTCGACCGTCTCGCCGAAGCGGGCCAGACCTACTGGCAGGTCCTGCCCTTGGGGCCCACGGGCTACGGCGATTCCCCCTATCAGTCCTTCTCCGCCTTCGCGGGCAACCCCCAGCTCATCGATCTGGACCTGCTTCACGCGGAGGGCCTGCTGACGGACGCCGACCTCGCGGACCTGCCGGCGTTCCCGGCCCGTGAGGTGGACTACGGCTGGGTCATCCCCTACAAGCTCGGCAAGCTGCGGCTCGCCTTCGACCGTTTCGAGGCCATGGCGGGCGTCGAGCCGCGCGATCGCTTCGAGGCCTTCCGCCGGGCCCAGGCCGCCTGGCTTGACGACTTCGCCCTCTTCATGGCGCTCAAGGACCACTTCTCGGGGGCCGGCTGGTCGACCTGGGACGAGGACATCCGCGCCCACCGGCCCGAGGCCGTGGCCGCCTGGCGAGAGCGCCTGATGCCCTCGGTGCGCTTCCATTCCTTCCTGCAGTACCTGTTCTTCATGCAGTACCAGGAGCTCAAGCGCTACGCCAACGAGCACAAGGTCCAGATCATCGGGGACATCCCCATCTTCGTGGCCTACGACAGCGCGGATGCGTGGAGCCACCCGGAGATCTTCTACCTGGACACCCAGGGGCACCCGACGGTGGTGGCGGGCGTGCCACCCGACTACTTCAGCGAG
This sequence comes from Stenomitos sp., assembly GCA_036704085.1. Taxonomy (GTDB): domain Bacteria; phylum Cyanobacteriota; class Sericytochromatia; order S15B-MN24; family UBA4093; genus DATNQJ01. The sequence goes on along the minus strand of DATNQJ010000322.1, from coordinate 975 downwards.
ACCGGCCAGCTCTGGGGCAACCCCCTGTATCGCTGGGACGTGCTCGAGAAGAGCGGCTTCGCCTGGTGGATCGAGCGCCTCAAGACGGCGCTGTCGCTCTACGACGTGGTGCGCATCGACCACTTCCGCGGCTTCGAGGCCTACTGGGAGGTGCCGGCCGGCGAGGAGACCGCCATCAACGGGCGCTGGATCAAGGCGCCGGGGCATGCCCTCTTCCAGGCCGTCGAGCGGGCCCTCGGCAACCTCAACATCATCGCCGAGGACCTGGGCATCATCACCCCCGAGGTCGAGGCCCTGCGAGATGCCGCGGGCCTGCCCGGCATGAAGATCCTGCAGTTCGCCTTCGGCGGGGACGCGGAGAACGCCTACCTGCCGCACAACTTCGTGCGCAACTGCGTGGTCTACACCGGGACCCACGACAACGACACCACCCGGGGCTGGTTCGAGACGGCCACCGAGGCCGAGCGGACGCATGCCCTCTCCTACCTCGGCTACGAGCCTGCGGACGTGCCAGAGGCGCTCATCCGGCTGGCCTTCGGCTCGGTCGCGGATCTTGCGATCGTGCCCATGCAGGACTGGCTCGCCCTCTCCAGCGAGGCGCGCATGAACACGCCCGGCAAGGCTGCGGGCAACTGGGCCTGGCGGATGCCGGAAGGGGCCTTCGAGGCGGGCCTCACCCAGCACATCCGGACGCTCACCGAGCTCTACGGGCGGTAGCCAGACGCGGGCGGGGGAGACCCCGCCCGCGCTCGCCATGTGGCCTGGCTGGCGGTTGGAAGGATCACCCGCACCCGGCCGACCTCACCGCTCTTCAGGCGCACCTTGATGCCCCGGGGATGGGTGGGCGTCTTGGTGAGGATCTGGGCGACGACCCCTTCGACGGTGTCGCGGCTGGTCGGATGCTGCCTGCGGCTGATCAGGACGCGATCGCCAAGTTTCGGGCGCACGGGGGCCTCCTTTCGCGTTCGGCAGGAC
>DATNQJ010000321.1:0-7649 GCA_036704085.1 Stenomitos sp. | reverse complement strand
CGATCTGCTCTTCTGGCAGCTCATGGAGAACGTCCCCGGCCGTTACCCCTTCACGGCGGGCGTCTTCGAGTACAAGCGCAAGGGCGAGGACCCGACCCGCATGTTCGCGGGCGAGGGCACGCCCGAGCGCACCAACAAGCGCTTCCACTACGTCTCCAAGGGCCAGCCCGCCGCGCGCCTGTCCACGGCCTTCGACTCCGTGACGCTGTACGGCGAGGATCCCGACTTCCGCCCCGACATCTACGGTAAGATCGGCAACTCGGGCGTGTCCGTGTGCACCCTCGACGACGCCAAGAAGCTCTACTCGGGCTTCAACCTGTGCGCGCCCACGACCTCGGTCTCCATGACCATCAACGGGCCGGCGCCCATGCTGCTCGCCTTCTTCCTCAACACCGCCATCGACCAGCAGGTCGAGCGGCACCTGATGGAAACGGGCGGCTGGGAAGCGGCCGAGGCCAAGATCGAGGCGCACTTCCGCACGCTCGGCATGCCCAAGCCCGAGTACCGCGGCCAGGACGTGCCGGCGGGCGATCGCCTCTTCGGCCTGCGCACGCTCGGCATCACGAGCGACATGCTGGTCGATAAGGAGACCTACGAGCGAATCAAGACCCAGACGCTCTCGAGCGTCCGCGGCACGGTCCAGGCGGACATCCTCAAGGAGGATCAGGCCCAGAACACCTGCATCTTCTCGACCGAGTTCGCCCTGCGCATGATGGGCGACATCCAGCAGTACTTCGTGGACCACTGCGTCCAGAACTTCTACTCGGTGTCGATCTCCGGCTACCACATCGCCGAGGCCGGCGCGAACCCCATCAGCCAGCTAGCCTTCACGCTCGCCAACGGCTTCACCTTCGTCGAGTACTACCTGAGCCGGGGCATGAAGATCGATGACTTCGCGCCCAACCTGAGCTTCTTCTTCTCGAACGGCATCGATCCCGAGTACTCGGTGATCGGCCGCGTCTCCCGCCGCATCTGGGCGACGGCCATGAAGGACAAGTACGGCGCCAACGAGCGCAGCCAGAAGCTGAAGTACCACATCCAGACGTCGGGCCGCAGCCTGCACGCCCAGGAGATCGACTTCAACGACATCCGCACCACGTTGCAGGCGCTCTACGCCATCTACGACAACTGCAACAGCCTGCACACCAACGCCTACGACGAGGCCATCACCACGCCGACCGAGGAGTCGGTGCGTCGGGCGATCGCCATCCAGCAGATCATCAACCGGGAGCTGGGCCTCGCCAAGAACGAGAACCCACTCCAGGGCGCCTTCATCATCGAGGAGCTCACGGAGCTGGTCGAGGAGGCCGTGCTCGCGGAGTTCCGCCGCATCTCGGATCGCGGCGGGGTGCTCGGCGCCATGGAGACCATGTACCAGCGCGGCAAGATCCAGGAAGAGTCGCTCTACTACGAGCACCTCAAGCACTCGGGCGAACTGCCCATCATCGGCGTCAACACCTTCCTGAACCCGAACCCCAAGGAGTACGGGGACTCCATCGAGCTCATCCGCTCGACGGAAGAGGAGAAGCAGCAGCAGATCGCGAACCTGCAGGCCTTCCAGCGCCTGAATGCGGAGCGTTCGGAAGCGGCCCTCCAGCGCCTGCAGGAGGTGGCGACCAACCGCGGCAACATCTTCGCCGAGCTGATGGAGACGGTGAAGGTCTGCTCGCTGGGCCAGATCAGCCGCGCGCTCTACCAGGTCGGAGGCCAGTACCGGCGCTCCATGTAGGCCCGAGCAACCCCAGGATCAGGAGGGTCTCCCCGATGCGGGGAGACCCTTCCTCCATGAACGGGCTCGGATCAGCGCGCGTTGGGCTTGCCGACCACGATGATGTTGCCATGCAGGTCGGGATTTTCCTTCGTATAGAAGGTGAAGGTGCCGACGAAGCGGCTGAAGGTCTTGGTATAGCTCTGGCCCGGCTGCATCGAGCCTTCCCAGAAGCCCTCCTGGGTAGAGCCGCCCGGAATGGGGGAGGAGACCGTTTGGGTCGAGCGCTCCCGATTGACCCACGTCACGCTACCGCCCAGGCGAACATGGGTGTAGTAAGGCTGGAAGCGTCCATCCTGGATGATTACCACCGGATGATCCAGATCCCCGGCGTAGGGCATGTGGTTGTCCTGAATGTGGGGCGCCGGAACCAGGGTATCCGGCATCGGGTCCTGCGGGGCCTGGGGCGCCGGAACGTCGGGGGCATTCACGGCGGGCGCCGGCTGGTCGGGGGACGTTGGAGCATGGGCTTGGGCGGCACAACCGGCGAGGATGAGCATGAGCGCCAGTGCGCTCATGGAGTTTTTCGAGGGCATGGGCGACTCCTCTCGTTCACCGAGTAATCGAGAGTTACGTTACCGTTTCAAGCGACCCATGCGAATGGCCGGAATTCAGGAATTCTTTTGCACCCGAGCGGAGGCGACCCGGTCCCGCGGCCCAGGGCTCGGAAGGCTCCGCGTCACGCGGAGTGACGCGGGGCCAGCCAGGCTCCCCTGATTATCCGCCGACCATCACGGTCCCACGCATCCGGGGGTGGATCCTGCAATAGTAGTCGACCCGCCCTGGCGTAAGGAAGGTAAAGGTGAAGCTTTCGCCTGGTTGAAGGACCGTATCGAAGGCTCCGGTGCTCGTTGCTTGGCCAGGGACGGGCGCGGTCACGGTGTGGGCCACCGAGTCGCGATTGACCCACGTCACCGTCGCGCCAACGGGGACGTTGAGCATGCCGGGCATGAACTGGAAATTCCCGATGATGACCTGATTTTGCGCGACGGGCTGTTGTTGGACGGTTAGCTGAACCATCTGCTGACCATACTGCTGCCCCGGTTGTTGACCGCCCTGCTGCATCGGCGGCTGGCCGTACTGCTGCTGTCCACCCTGCTGCATGGGCGGCTGACCGTATTGCTGTTGCCCACCCTGCTGCTCAGGCTGCTGACCGTATTGCTGTTGCCCACCCTGCTGCTCAGGCTGCTGGCCGCCTTGCTGCATGGGCTGCTGGCCGCCTTGCTGCATGGGCTGCTGACCGTATTGCTGCTGGCCGCCTTGCTGTTCGGGCTGCTGGCCATACTGCTGGGATGGCTGTTGCCCGTATTGCTGCTCGGGCTGCTGACCGTAAGCCGGTTGCTGGTAAGGCGGGTAGGAGGGTTGGTAGGGAGGATAGTAAGGGACGCCATAGGGATATCGCCGGTAGAAGCGATAGCGATAGGGAACGTAGAAAGGTTCGAGATAGGGACGGTAGCGACGGCGCCACCACCGCTGCTGGATCTCACGGTCCGGTTGAGCGGACGTATCGGCCGCAACGGCCAGGCCCGGGGCCGATACCCCTGCCCGATTCGGAGCCGTGGCCGTCGGAATCTGCGGCGCACACGCGGTGGAAGCTACCGCTCCGAGCAATGCCACGTACAAGCGTTTCGAATGACGCATTGAGCCTACCTCCTTCGGCACGGACTCTCGCCTTGTCGGCAGCCGCACCAATGCACCGACGGTATCGCGTCTGGACGCCCACGCCTTGGAGCGAGGCCTCCAAACTTCCCCCAGTCGCCGCTCGCTTGAAGCAAGGCAAACCCAGGCCCTTGAATGCCGCAAGCGCCCGCCGGCTGCCGTGGGGCCTGGGTTGGCGTATAATGGAGACACGTAATCAGCAACAGGTGACAGGGAGGCGTCAGAACGGCATGGGCGAACGCAAGATTCGAGTGTTGATTGGCAAGCCGGGGCTGGACGGCCACGATCGGGGCGCCAAGGTCGTGGCGCGCGCCTTGCGGGACGCCGGCATGGAGGTCATCTACACCGGCCTGCACCAGACGCCGCAGGAGATCGTCAACGTCGCCATCCAGGAAGACGTGGACGTCGTGGGCCTCAGCCTGCTGTCGGGTGCTCACCTGACCCTGGTGCCCACCATCTGCAGCCTTCTGCGCGAGCAAGGCGCCGCGGACATGACGGTCCTGGTCGGTGGCATCATCCCCGAGGCCGACGTCGCCCCACTCAAGGAGGCCGGCGCCCACGGGGTGTTCGGACCGGGGACCCCCACCGAGTCCATCGTCGCCTTCATCTCCGATCGCGCCGCCAGCCGGGTCTAGGCCGATGATCATCGCGGCAGCCCGACTCAACCTGCACCTGCCGCAGTCGCACTCCCTCAAGGACAAGCGCCGGATCGTCAAATCCATCGTCACCCGCCTGCAAAACGAGTTCCACGTCACCGCCGCCGAGGTCGAGGACCAGGATGTCTGGCAGGTGGCGATCCTCGGCATCGCCTACATCAGCTCGGACGCGAGCCACGCCAACTCCGTCATCTCCAAGGCCGTTCACTTCGTCGAGACCGGCCACTGGGACTCCTGGCTCTCGGATTACGAGCTCGAGATCCTGCACGTCTTCTAACCGACAAGGAGGGCGCATGGCCGCTAACTCCTCGCCCGTGGTGATTTCCGGCGCCGGCCCCGTGGGGCTGGCGCTTGCCGTTGGGCTCGCCCACCATGGCATCCGCTCGCTCGTGCTCGAGGACGACCCGGCGCTCAGCCGTCATTCCAAGGCTCCCGGGATTCACGCGCGCACCCTCGAGGTCTTCCGCGCCTGGGGCGTGATCGATCGCTTCATGGCCGAAGGGGAGTTCCTGCGGCAGCCCCAGTTGTGGGTCGCGGGTATGAGCGAGCCCCAGGCCACCGTCGACCTCTCGGTTCTCGCGGACCGGACGGCCTACCCCGGCGTGATGCTCCTGCCGCAGGATCGCACCGAGGCCCTGCTCTACGAGCGATTAAAGGAGCTCGGCATGAGCGAGGTTCGTTTCGGTCATCGCCTGACGAGCTTCGAAGCGGGGCCCGCGGGGGTCACGGTCGAAGTGGCGCCGCCCTCCGGAGCGAGCTATCGCCTGGATGCCGAGTACCTGGTCGGCTGCGATGGCGCCCACAGCATGGTGCGAGAGTGCCTCGGCTGGCACCTGGAGGGCAAGACCTATCCCAGCCGTTTCATGCTGGCGGATGTGCGCCTTCACGATGAGCGAGCGGAGCTGCCCTGGCCGCGCATGGCCCCGGTGCCCCGCGGGCTCCTCGTGGGCCTCCGGCTTCAACCGCAGCTCTGGCGGATCATCGCCACGGTCCTGCCTAAGCTGGACGAGGCGCACGCCCTCGCTCCCGAGCAGATCGACCGGCACGTCACGGCGCTCTTCGGGCCCGGCCCCTTCGAAGAGGTCTGGAAGAGCCTGTTCCATGTCCACTGTCGCACGAGCCCCCACTTCCGCCTCGGGCGAGTGCTCCTGGCAGGCGATGCCGCGCACCTCAACAGCCCTGCCGGGGGACAGGGCATGAACAGCGGCATCCACGACGCCCACAACCTCGCCTGGAAGCTCGCCCGGGCTCTCTCGGGCGGGAACGCCGACGCCCTGCTCGACTCCTACGAGGCCGAACGGCGACCCGCCATCCTGACGGGTGTGGACCGCTACACCGACCTGCTCACCCGGGCGGTGCTCTGGCCCATGCCGCGGACGCGCTCCGCCCTCGCGAAGGTCGTCCGCCGGGCTCTCGCCCACCCGGCCTTCGTCTCGCGGGTGGCCCCACGGGCCACCATGCTCGACGTCCACTACGAGCACTCCCCCCTGCTTTCGGGGCAGGGACCCTGGATCGGGGCCCGGGCTCCGGACGGCGAGCTGCGCGATGCGGACGGCCAGGGACGGCGGCTGCTCGATCTCGCCGGGCGAGAGGCCGCCCTCTTGCTCTTTGATGATCACCGGCTGCCCGCATGGGATCGGGGGGCGATCGCCCGGCGACTCCATGATCTACCGGGCCTCACGGTCCACGTCGTCCTGCCCACCGATCAAACGGCAGGGCCCGGAGAGTGGCGGGATGCGACCGGGGCCCTTTGGAACGCCTGGAGAGCGAGCGGCTCCACGGCCGCACTCGTGCGCCCCGATGGACACGTCGGCTGGATGGCCGAGCGGCCCTCCGAGAGTGAGCTCGTCAACGGCATTCGGCAGGCCCTCGGGGGCTGAAACGTCCGCTAGAACGATAAGGAGGTTGGCGCTCCGATCCTACTGCGTGAAGCTCGGGCGCGTTACGATGCCGGCACCCTTCCCCATCGCTTGCAAGGAGGAGTTATGGTGCCGCAGGATCCCCGCTTCCCCGCCCCCTTCTTGCCCCAGGGCATGCCGCAGGTGCCCGGCGGCATGCGCTCTGGCCCTCTTCCGCCGGGCGGCCTCATGCCGGGGCGCATGCCCGAGATGCCGCAAGGCCCCATGTTTCATCCGGGCATCCCGCTGCCCAACGGAACCCTGCTCGCCGACCGGTTCGAGATCTCCGACATGCTCTTCGAGGGGCGGTGCGGCTTCATCTACGTGACGCGCGATCGCAAGGCCCAGGGAGCCATGCGGCTCGTCAAGACCTTCGATCCGAGACGCGGGGACGGGAAGGACGAGGACCTCTTCCGGCGCGAATCGAGCATCCTCATGAGCCTCGATCACCCGCGCATCCCGAAGGGGTACGGCATCCTCGACCATGACGGCATGCTCTGCGCGCCGCAGGCCTACACCCCGGGCGAGGAGCTCGCGCGCTACCTCCATACCCGCGGGAAGTTGCCCGAGGCCGAGGTCGTCGCGATCATGGAGCAGCTCCTCGACATCCTCGCCTACTGCCATGAGCGCAAACCGAGCGTCCTGCACCGGGACCTCAAGCCGGAAAACCTCCTCCGTGACCAGGAGGGGACCCTGTTCCTGGTCGACTTCGGATCGGCGAGCGATCGCCACCAGGACAAACAGCGGGTCCCGCTCGAAAACCTCACCACCATGCAGACCCTGGGCTATGCCGCCCCCGAGCAGGTCTACGGTCTCGAGGCCTACCCCGCGAGCGACCTGTACGCGGTGGGCGCCATGGCCGTCCACCTGCTCACGGGCAAGCATCCCATCTACCTCTACGACGGCATGACCGGGCGCCTGGAGTGGGAGGCCCCCGTCAGCGAGCACCTCCGACGATGGATCGAGTCGATGCTGGAAATCCCGGTCGCCAGACGTCTCCAGAACGCCCGGGAGGCGCTCCGACGCCTCAAGCGGGAATGATCGCATTCGAGGGTGCTTCCGATATAATAGGGTAGCCACCTCAGCGCCCACGCGCCCGTCGTCTTCAAGGAGCATCAACGTCCCATGGCTACCCTATCCCAGGCTCCGGCCGCCGACCTCATCGCCGAGGCCGAGCGGGAGCTCGCGCCCGTCTGGGCCACCCTCGACGCGATCCGGCACCACAACCAGAAGAAGGTCCTCCGCGCCTTTCTCGATCACCAGATCGGCGAGCAACACTTCGCGGGCACCACGGGCTACGGCCATGGCGACCTGGGCCGCGAGGCCATGGAGGGCGTCTTCGCCCAGGTCATGGGGGCCGAAGCCGCCCTCGTCCGGACCCAGTTCGCCTCGGGGACGCACGCCATCGCCGTCGCGCTCTTCGGCGCCCTGAAGCCGGGCGATGAGCTGCTCTACGTCACGGGCCACCCTTACGACACCCTCGAAGAGGTGATCGGCACCCGCGCGCCCGGCCAGGGCTCCCTCATGGAGTGGGGCGTGCGCTACCGGGAGCTGGATCTCAAGGACGGACGGGTCGATCTCGCGGCCCTGCCGGGGGCGCTGCGCCCGGAGACGCGCGTGGTCGCCATCCAGCGCTCGCGCGGCTACGCCTGGCGTCCCTCGGTGACC
>DATNQJ010000320.1:0-3652 GCA_036704085.1 Stenomitos sp. | reverse complement strand
ACGAGGCTGACGGTGCAGCCGCCGAAGCCCCCGCCGGTGATCCGCGAGCCGTAGGTCCCCGTGACGCCTCGTGCCAGCGAGACCAGCAGATCGATTTCCGGGCAGGAGACCTCGAAGTCGGACTTGAGACTCTCGTGGGATTGGTTCATCAGGGAGCCAAAGCGGTCAAGGTCACCCGCTTCCAGCGCCTCGACACTCTTCAGGACCCGTGCGTTCTCGCTCACCACATGCAGGGCCCGGGCGTGCACCGGGTGGGGCAGGCGGCTTCCGACATGGTCGAGATCGGACAGCGTGACGTCGCGCAAGCTCTTGATCATCGGTCGACCCAGCAGCTCCCGGAGTCGCTCGACGGCCTCCTGGCACTCGGCTCGGCGCTCGTTGTACTTGGAGTCGACGAGGCCCCGCTTGACCTTGGAGTCGACGATCACGATCGAGGCGCCCTTCGCGCCCAGGTGCAGCGGCACGGCCCGGTAGTCCAGCGAGCGGCAGTCGATCATCAGGGCGTGGTCCCGCTGGCCCAAGGCCGAGATGAACTGGTCCATGATGCCGCACTGCACGCCCACGAAGACGTTCTCGGCCCGTTGACCCAGCAGGGCGATCTGCTTGCCGTCGAGGTCGAGGTGGAAGAGGTGCTTGAGCAGCGTCCCGGTCGCCACCTCGAGGGCTGCGCTCGAACTCAGCCCCGCGCCCTGGGGAACGTTGCCCTCGAGCACGGCCTCGAACCCGCCGAGCTTATGGCCTGCATCCTGGAAGACCGATAGGATGCCGCGCACGTAGTTGCTCCAGGTAGGCGCCCCGGTCCCGGGCGCCACCTTGTCGATCCGACCCAGGTCGAAGGAGTCCGCCTGATCGTAGTTGACGGAATAGAGGCGGACCTCGGAGTCGTCACGCCGCCGGGCCGAGATGACGACTTCCCGGTCGATGGCCACCGGGAAGACGAAGCCTTCGTTGTAGTCGGTGTGCTCGCCGATGAGGTTCACCCGCCCCGGGGCCCGGATCGTGAGGTCGGGCGTCCCGAAGCGCGACTGGAAGACGTCGCGGACCCGACCGAGCTGGTGTTCGAGCATCTGTACCACGGGGGACCTCCTCGCATTACGTGCGATAGACGATGCGTCCGGAAACCACGGTGACGCGCACGTCGAGCGCGTCGGTGAGTAGGACCAGGTCGGCGTCGAGGCCCGCCTCGATCCGGCCCTTGTTCGAGAGGCCGAGCGACCGCGCCGGGGCGTCGCTCGCCATCCGGAGCGCCGACTCGAGCGGCACGCCCGCCGCCTGGACCATGTTGCGGACGGCCCGCTCCAGGGTGATCACGCTACCCGCGATGGTGCCGTTCTCCAGCCGGGCAACCTTCCCGTCGATGACGGTCGGGTGACCCCCGAGCTCGTAGCGCCCCGGCTCCAGGCCGGAGCCGCGCACGGCATCGGAGACGAGCATGAGGCGCTCCGGGCCCTTGCATCGGTAGGCGATCGTGAGCCCTGCCGGATGCACATGCTCCAGGTCGGCGATGATCTCGGTGTAGAGGCGATCGGAGACGAGCCCCGCCCCGAGGACGCCGGGCTCGCGGTGGTGGAAGCCGCGCTGGGCGTTGCAGAGGTGGGTCACGCGGGTCGAACCCGCGTCCACCGCATTCATGACCTGGTCGTAGGTGGCATCGGTATGGCCCACCGAGACGACCACGCCCCGGGCGACCAGGTCGCGTACGAAGTCCTCGGCGCCTTCCAGTTCAGGCGCGAGCGTCATGAGGCGGATGGTGCCGGCATGCTTGGCGAGGACCGCCCCGAGCTCCGGGTCTCCGATGGGCCGCAGGTACTCCGGCGGCTGGGCTCCCTTGTACTTGGATGCCAGGAAGTTGCTCTCGAGGTGGGCGCCTAGGACCTCTGCCCCGTCCGTTCCTTCCTGTCGCACCTGTTCGACCGCCGTCAGGATGCGGTCGAGGGCCTCGGGCGCGCAGGCCACGGTGGTGGGCAGCCACGAGGTGACGCCGTGCTCCGCCAGATGGCGCGCGATCTCGCGCAGGGCCTCCGGGGTGCCGTCCATGGTGTCGGCCTGCTTGCCGCCGTGGATGTGGGTGTCGATGAACCCCGGCGCCACCAGGAGGTCCCGGGCATCCAGGCGCTCGGCACCCTCCGGGCAGGGGGCGCCGATGGCGGCGATCCGGCCGTCCCGGATCACCAGGCCGGGGTTGGGCTGGAGGCCTTGCGGGGTGAAGAGGCGGCCATTTTCGAGGTACAGGGTGGTCATGCCAGGGTCTCCGAAACGAGGCGCAGCGTCAGCTCCCAGGACTGTTCGCCCTTGGGGGGCAAGAGGCCATGGGACTTGAAGCGGTCAACGGCGAGCTCGAGGTCGTCGCCCGCGCCGATGCAGGGCTCCAGCCCGAGGTTGTAATACGGGGTCTCGCCCTCGAAGGGAGTCCATCCGCCCATGTTGAGCCAGAGGCCGAGCTGCGGGACCCGCTTGGGATCATACTCCATGCGAAGGGTCGTGGCGGTCTCGGGATCGTGCAGGCCGACCCAGCCCCGCTCGGGGGCGTCTCCGAAGAGCTTTACCGCGTAACCCGCTTCCGGGCCGGGCAACCGCCCGAGATCGCGTCCGGCCAGCAAGGGCCATTGAAAGGTGGTGCCGCGATCGCCAAATGCGGGGTCCGAGCCTCCGTAGACGTGCATGGGGGTGCCCTCCGGCAGTAAGAGGCGCATGCCCGGGCGGATGGCCAGGAGGGGATGCGAGCTCCAGATGAACGGGAAGGGGAAGGAGGAGCGATTCGTCACCCGGTAGCGGAGACGCAACTCGGGTGCGTCCTCGGCCAGTTCGAGCGATCGCTCGAAGCGATAGGGAAAGCGCACGCCCTCGACCGTCATTGAGAGTCGGCGGTCGGTGGCGACGCAATCCCATTCCAGGCCCCAGAGTTCGCCGTGATCGGGAATGGGCACACCACGCCAGGGATCGGTCGGGAAGGGGCCCTCGGCGACGGCGGGAAAGCACTCGTCGAAGCCGCCCGAGTCGTGCTCGCGCACGTAGGACGCCCCGTAGGTCGGCTTGCGGAGGGGCAGCCGCGGGTTGCGCCAGAGCCACTCTCGATCGTGCTTCGGGTCGAAGCAGCTCAGGATCTTGCCTCCCGCTGCCGGGATCACCTCGATCCGTAGGTGGGGGGTGGCGAGGATGTGGGAGGGCTGCGTGGATGGGAGCATCTTGGCCTCGAGGTGGGGAGCCCCCGTATCTTAGCGAGGCCCCGTGCGGAGCGTCAAACGGCTCCGACGGTGGGCGGTCGAATTAGGATGCTCGTCTATTGCCACGAATGCCGCTTCCTCTCTAAGATCGCCTCGCCTCTGGCGGTGACGGTCGGCGGGAGGAGGGCGCGATGGCGAGATTGAACGTCCAATGGGTCAACGAGGCGGATTTCCTGAGCTTTCCGGAGATTGCGTGCCAGCCTGGCTACTACCTGGATGTCCTCACGGGGGACATCTTCCGCAACGGAGGACACTTCACGGCGGCTAACGCCCGTATCCTGATCCGGCACGGGGATGACCCGGCCCTCGGCCGCAAGCCCTTCCTGCTCATCACCGAGAACCTGGATCTGACGCTCGGCGACGTCAAGGAGGCCGCATCGAAGCGCTTCGGCGTCCCGTTGCAAGACCTCGGCAAGCTCGTGCACAGC
>DATNQJ010000319.1:0-6311 GCA_036704085.1 Stenomitos sp. | reverse complement strand
CCGCTGGCGACCGAGATGACAAGGGCGCCGGTCGTGTCCGGAATGAGCGCCGTCCGGTAGCCCGAGGTTGCCGGCCAGCGGATGTTCAGCACCAGCGTGCCATAGGCGCTCGCCGGCTCGATGGCGGCGCCAGTCCCGCCGTTCGACACGGCGGGCGCCGGGGCCTCGCCCGAGATCGACGGAAGTGGCAGCGACGGGACGGTGCAACCGAGCAAGCCAAACGAAACGGCACCGACCAGGATAAGACGATTGCGCATCATTGAATCCCCAGCACAAGGCCACCGTAGTTGGTGACCGTCACGGAAGCCGTTGCCTTCTTGGCCGGATCGTCCACCGAGGTGGCCGTGATGGTCACCGTTCCCTCGGGTGCCAGGCGAGCGGTCTGGACCACGCCGTTCGAGACCGTGGCGCGGTTGGTGTCCGAGCTCGACCACGTCACACCGTGGTCAAAGGGGGCCGAGGTGTGAACGGTCGCCGTCAAGGTCGCCAAGGTCACGTAGCCCAGGTCGGGTTCGCCGGCACTCGGCCGTGCGTTGAGCGACAGCTCGGACTGATCCAGCGTCACGGAATCGACGCCCACTGCTCGAACCTCGAAGGCATTGCTGGTGAAGGGGCCGAGATGAGCGGTGATGCTCGACGTGGCAAAGGCGGTCGCGGCCGTGTACTGGCCTGCCTCGTCCAGGCCACCGGCCGCCGGGTTGGACGTCGCCCACGTTGGAAGCGGCGGGGTGCCGAAGCGGCCGCTCGTCTCGTCGTCCTGGGCCTTCCAAGCCAAGTAGTGTTGCTCGTTGAAGGCGATGGACTGGCCGTAGCGGACCATGCGGCATGCGCTCGGGCTGGTATCCCAGCTCTCCTTGGCCGGAGCGCTGATCGTGAGGCTCGAGAACACCCAGAAAGTGGCCGCCGACGTCGACTTGACGCCATCGGCCGTGACGACGACGTAGCCGCTCGTCGCTCCGCTGGGGACCCCCACCGTCAGCGAGGTCTCGCTGTTCCGTGTCACGCTGGTGGCCGGCGTGCCGTTGAAGGACACCGTCGGGATCGGAACCTGATCGCTTCCGAAGCCGGTGCCCGTGACCGTGATCGTCTCTCCCACCCGCCCCAGGTTCCGGTCGAATGCCGTCACCGTCGGGACGGTGAGCGGATTGAGGGAGAGGGAAAGGGGAGTCGCCTTGCTCTTGACCACGTTGACGACCCCTGAATTCTGGGCGATGGGAACCGCCGTGGCGAGATCGGGCGTGGCTTCCCGGTAGGCCTTGATATCTACGCTCAGATTCGAGGCGGCCTCCACTCGGATGCTCGTGCTCGCCGTGGTCGCATTGGGCTGCCGGCTGACGACCGTCGGGGCGATGACCGGGAGGCCATCCTTCTTGATCCAAATGGCGATAGCGTTGGTCGTCGTCGGCAAGAGGGCCACGTTGTAGCCGGACGGTTCTGGCCAGCGTACGCTGAGGTTGAGCCTGCCGTAGCCCTGAGTCTCGACCGGAGCCGGCGTCGAGATGGGCGTTTGCGGAACGACTTCGGGGGCAGCGAGCGGCGCCGAAGCGCCGACCACCCGCTGGGTCACCGGCACAGTGCAGCCGACCAGGCCCGCGGTGAGGGCCAGGGTCAATGCGCGGGACAGGACGCCCATGCTACATCACCTCCAGATTGATGTCGCCGTAGATGGTGACCGAGACCGTGGCCGTGGCCGAGAAGGTCGGATCGTCCACCGACGTCGCCGTGATGGTCGCCGTGCCCTTGGGGGCATTGGGGGCCACCGAGACCACGCCGTTGCCGTTGACCGTCACGAGCGACGGCTCGGAGCTCGACCAGGTGACCTTGCGGTTGGTGACCTCGGAATGGGTCGTCTGCACCGTGGCGTGGAGGGTCGTGGAGGTCACGAAGCCGGGATCCGGATCGGCGCCGTCGGGCGGGGCGTTGAGCATGAGATCCTGGCGGTCCAGGGTCACTCCGGTCACCTCGAAGACGCGCAGGGTCCCCAGAGCCCCCACAGTCCCGCTCGAGAGGCGGATGCCCTTGGTTCCGTTCTTCAGGGCCGTCAGCGTATTTCCGTCGAACGACACGCCGTCACCAGCCGACAGCTCCCACTTGAGCGCTGGATTGAGGACCAGCATGCCGTCCGTGTCCTTGACCGACGGCGTGCTCACGAGAGTCTTACCCAGCAGCAGGTCCTGGGTGCCGCCCGGCCAGTTGAGGGCAATCTCCGAGACGACCCGGAAATCGACCGTGTTGCTCTGGTTATGGGCCACCTTCACGATCACGTCGCCGCTCTTGGCGCCCACCGGCACCGTGACCTTGATCTCGGTGTCGCTGAGGCGATCGAACTTGGCAGCCGTGGCGCCGGTGAAGATGATCTCGAGCAGTTCGGAGCGCTCGTAGCCGAAGTTCTCGCCCTTGATCGTGACCTCGGCACCGGGACCTGCGTTGGGTGGCACGATCTGGGTCACCTTGGGCAGGTTCCGGGTCAGGGAGAGGTTGGCCGTGGTGGTGCCCTTGGCCGTGACGGCCACGTTGCCCGCGTAGCCGCGGCCGAGGTTGTCGGCATGACCCACCACCGTGAACGATCCGACCGGCACGTTGCTGAGCGTGAAGTTGCCTCCGGCATCCGCCTTGACGAGGTACGGTGCGCCCGGGATGAAGACGTCCACGCCCTCGTAGTCGGAGGTGTTGGGGAAGTCCTTGGACGTCACCTTGCCGACGATGGTGCCCGTCGGCTGCAGGGTCATGCTGCCGGCATCCGCCGGAGCCGCCGCGCTCGCCACGAGATTGCTCTTGAAGACCTTGAGGGTGTCCGACAGGGCCGCCTCGATGTTGATCTTGCCCTCGAGGCCCGCGAAGGCGAAGACGCCGTTCGCATCCGTCACGATGTCGCCGCCCGACGCGATCCGACGGCCGGTCGAGTAGGGGGCGACCGTCGTCAAGGGCGCCACGGTCGTGAGCGGGGCCACCGTGGTGAGGGGGGCCACCGTCGTGAGATCCGAGGGCACGGCGAAGGCCCGCACCTTGACGCCCGCAGCAGGCTTGCCGTCCGGGCCCAGGATGACGCCCTTGAGGGTCGCATTCGCGAGCGAGGTGGACGACGTGTCCGTCCCGGGCTTGTCCCCCGTCTTGGGCATAAGCATGGACGGATCGCAAGCCGTGGCCAGCATCGACAGGCCCAGTAGCAAACCAGCGAGAGCTCGGCGCATATCCCCTCTCAAGTGTGTCCGTGAAACCGTTCCTCGCCTGATTATTCCCCCCTAGAACCTGGGCTAACCCATCTCCGTCACGCGTCATATGAGAACTTGCTCACACCTGACGCTTGCCAGGCCAAGCGCCAGCTGCCAGAATGCAGGCATGGCAAGCCGCAACGTCCTTTCCGTCACCCCCGGCGCTCCTGAGCCCGAGGCTCTGGCAAAAGCCGCCCAGGTCCTTCGCTCCGGGGGCCTCGTCGCCTTTCCGACCGAGACCGTCTACGGCCTCGGCGCCGATGCGCGCAACCCGGAGGCCGTCCGGCGGATCTTCGCGGCCAAGGGCCGTCCTGCCGACAACCCGCTGATCGTGCACGTGCCCGACATCGCCACGGCCCAGTCCCTCGTGACCAACTGGCCAGCGCGCGCCCAAATGCTGGCCGAGGCCTTCTGGCCCGGGCCCTTGACCCTCTTGCTGCCCAAGCGGCCCGAGGTTCCCGACCTGGTGACCGCCGGGCTGCCGGCCGTCGGCCTGCGGGTGCCCGCCCATCCCGTGGCGCTCGCCCTCCTGCGGGCTGCTGAGCTGCCGGTGGCCGCTCCGAGCGCCAATCCCTACATGGGGATCTCCCCGACCACTGCCGATCATGTCGCACGGGGGCTGGGCGATCGCGTGGACCTCATCCTGGATGGCGGTCCCACCCAGGTCGGCATCGAGTCCACGGTCCTCGACCTGACCGGGGCGGTGCCGCTCGTGCTCAGGCCGGGTGGGGTGAGCCTCGAGGCCCTGCAGCGGGTCTTGCCGGAGGTCCGCATGGCCGCTCACCTCGAAGCCGAGGGACCCAGGCTCTCTCCGGGCCTCGCCAAGCGCCACTACTCACCTCAGGCGAGGCTGCACCTGATCGAGGGCCGAGGGGCCCTTCTCTCGGCCGCCCAAGCAGCTCGGGACGAATCGCTCGCCCTGATGCCCCTCGGATCTCCGGCGGTGGATCTGCCCGGCGTCCAGGTCCGCCCCATGCCCGCGTCGCCCGAAGAGTACGCCCAGCAGTTGTACGCGACCCTGCATGACCTCGATGCCGCCGGCGCCACCCTCATCCTGGCCGAGCGCCCGCCCGAAACGCCGGATTGGCACGCCGTGCTGGACCGCCTGACGCGAGCGGCCGCCGAACGCTAGGATTGGGTCCCCAACAAATCCTCGTTAAACCTTCATTCTTCGACACAACTTTTTCGCAGCGATCGGCGACATGACCCGCTAATGAGGGCTTGTCGCTTCACAGGGGGGACACCATGAATACGGGACCCTTGGACACCAACGCTGCCGCCGCAGCCGCAGCGGAGGCCGCCCGACGCCGAGCGGCCGAAGAAGCACGGCGCCGCGCCGAAGAAGAGGCCCGAAAGCGAGCGGAAGAGGCGGCGCGCCGACGCGCTGCCGAAGAGGCCGCCCAGCGAAAAGCAGCCGAAGAAGCCGCCCGCAAGAAGGCCGAGGAGGCCCAAAAGCAAAAGATGGCCGAGAAGGCCGCCGAGCGGCGTGAGGCCTACGTCGAGCACAAGCCCGAGGTGAGCCCGCAGCTCCAGCGGATGATGCGCGAAGAGGAGCGCATGTCGGCCTCCGCAAAGCCCATCAGCCGGACGGACGCGGCCAAGGCGAGCCTCGAAGGGCGCATCGCGGCTCACGAGACGGGGGTCAAGAACCAGGTCGATGGGGCCGGCAAGGTACCCGGCGAGGCCAAGGATGCCGTCCGCGACCTGAACAAGCAGGTCACGGACCAGGCCCGCAGCGTGGTGAAGCAGGCCGACGACCAGGTCGCCCAGATCCACAAGCTGGCAGAACAGGCCAGCACCGGAAAGTCCCCGGAACAGCGGCGAGCCATCCATGACGAGGCGGACAAGCAGGCGGCCTCCATCTACGAGCACGCCGAACAGCAGGTGGGCAAGGTCCTCGACCAGACCGCCGAGAAGAGCGGCGAGATCCTCCAGAAGGCCGAGCAGCACGACAACGGCGGTGGCCTCGGGGGCTGGCTCAAGGACCGGGTCGACGACGTCAAGGACCTGGCGAGCGACGCCTGGAACGCCACCAAGGAGTTCGCGGGCGACGTCGCCCATGCCGTGACCGGTGCGGCCGATGCCGTGAGCGATTTTGCCACCGACACCGTGCAGGACTTCGGAAAGTTCGTCGCCAACCAGTCGTACGACAAGGTCCTCGATCCCACCCTGGACAAGAGCGCGCTCGGCAAGGACGATGAGTACTCCGGCGAAAAGACCGGTGCGCTGGGCGATCTCATCACCAACCGCCTGGAGCCCGGCGAGAGCGTCTTCCTCAAGCTCGAGGCCAACGCCGAGATCGGTGGAGTTCAGGTCGGGGCGGGCGCCCAGGTCCAGATCAAGCGGGTCCCGAAGACCGACGAGAATGGCAACGAGATCGACGAGCCCAAGGATGCCAAGGGCCGGGGCCCGACCGAGCTTGAGGTGAGCCTCTTGGCCGACGCCCGGGTCGGCGTGGGCTTCGAGGCCGAGGCTTCGAGCGCTCCCAAGGGCAAGGCCATGGGGAACGATCGGACGATCGGAGCGCAGGCCGAGGCCGGCATCTCCGCCGAAGCGGGCCTCGAGGGCCAGGCGGAGTTCAAGTTCCGCTTCGACCCCAACAAGCAGCAAGACATGGACGACATGACGGGCATCTTCAAGACGGCGGCCAAGACCGGCCTCGAGTCCGCGATCCCCGGGATCGGCACCGTGCTCGCGGCGTCCACCGCACCGGATCTGGCCAAGGATGCCTCGGCCTTCGGACGCCACCTCACCGAAGCCCGCGGCGAGATCGGAGCCTACGCGAACGCCTCGGTGAACGCCGGCGTTTCGATCGGAGCTCTGAAGAACAAGGCGGCAGAAGGATCCGAGGAAGCCGAGGGGGCCGATGCTCCCAAGGAGTCGGGCCTCTTACAGGATCTCAAGAACCGGGGACTGGACGTCGCCAAGCTGAAGGCCGAGATCGGCGCCTCCTTGGGCGGCGAGGTCAAGATGGGCATCAGCAAGGATTTCCGTTCGGGCGAGACGACCCTCACCTTCACGGCCGCGGGCCAGGCGCAGGCCGAGGCCTCCGCTGGCAGCCTCGGCAAGGGCGCGGGCGCCGCCGACGAGCGCTCGGTC
>DATNQJ010000318.1:0-5801 GCA_036704085.1 Stenomitos sp. | reverse complement strand
CCTCGGCGGCCATGGAGGAGATGGCGGCCAACATCCAGTCCGTCGACAAGACGGCCCAGACCCTCGGCCAGAACGTCAACGTGCTGCGGGGTCAGTCCGAGGAGCTGGCTGCCGCCGTGACCCAGACCAGCAGCTCGATTTCCGAGCTCGCGGCCAGCGTCCAGCAGGTCGCGGGCAACGTCGCCACGGCCAATCAGCTCGCCAGTGAGGCCTCATCGGCGGCCGGCGCCGGCACCGCGGCCGTCATGCAGACCACCCAGGGGATGGATGCGATCGCGGAGACCATGCAGGGCATCCGTCAGACCATCCAGCTCCTGGACGAGCGCTCGGCGGAGATCGGGGCGATCATCGAGGTGATCGACGACATCGCCGAGCAGACCAACCTCTTGGCCCTCAACGCCGCCATCGAGGCGGCGCGGGCCGGCGAGGCGGGGCGCGGCTTCGCGGTGGTCGCCGACGAGGTGCGGAAGCTTGCCGAGCGCTCCGCCAAGGCCACCGGCGAGATCGGGACCCTCATCAAGGGCATCCAGAAGGAGACGGCCCAGGCCGTCGGCGTCACCCAGGTCGGGGCCGCCAAGGTCCAGGACGGCACCCAGCTGGCGGCCAACACGCAGCAAGCGCTCGTCCGGATCCAGGAGTCGGTGGGCCAGGTGACCGCCATGCTCCACGAGGTCACCGCCGCGACCTCCGAGCAGGCCCGGGCCAGCCAGCAGATCGTGACGGCTGCGGAGCAGATGGCCGCCATCAATCGCCAGGTCACCGGTGCGGTCGCGGAAATGGACCAGCTCACCCGGACCGTCACCTACGCCACCTCCGAGCAGCGCCAGGGCACCGATCAGGTCGTCATGGCCGTCGAGAGCCTGAGCAAGAGCTCTCAGGAGGCCTCGGTGGCGACCGAGCAGGTCTCCCGGGCGGCGGACTCGCTGAGCGAGCAGTCCCTGGAATTGCAGACGGCCATCGGGTTCTTCTCGCTGGGGGAGCAGGCTCAGGCGCTGCCCGGAGCGAGAACGTTGGCCCTTCCCGCCGGCCGCTAGCCGGTCACGGGCTCGCCAAGCACATGATCACGACGAGAAAAGGAACCTCCATGCGTAAACACTGCCTCATCGCTGCTCTTTCGGTCACGGCCGCCGTGGTCGCGGCCGGACCCGCCCTCGCCTCCCCGACCGCCATTTGGACGGTTCCCACGGGCAAGGTCACGGCCCCGGGCAATCTGCACATCGGCGTCTACACGTTCTCCACGCCCAGTCGGCAGCCGGTCCTCCAGGACGGTCTGACCTTCGGGGCACTGCCCGGGCTCGAACTGGGCGGGGTGAGCGGCATCGGCGCCTTGGAAGTCGGCATCGACACCTTTGCCCGGAACGAGGTCTTCAACGGAAAGCTCCAGCTCTTCGGCGAAGGCTCCCTCTGGCCGGCCGTGTCGCTGGGCGGGTTCAACCTGGCCAACACCACGGGACCTTCGGAGAACATCCTCTACGGCGTCATGTCCAAGGGCTTCGAGCTGGGCGGCGTTTCGTTGGGCAACTGGACCTTGGGCTACTTCACCACCCAGACGAGCGATCAGACGCCATCCAAGAGTGGCCTGATGGGCGGCATGTTCTATCCGCTGGGCGCCAGGGCCGGCGTTGCGGTGGACTACTTGGGCAACACCACGGGCTTTTCGGGCACGAACGTCTACCTGACCTACGGCGTGGCCGAAAATGCCTACCTGAGCGTCGGGCACTACTTCCATCCGACCGATCGGGAGGCCGATCTGACGTTCATGGGGGTGGACATGGACCTTGCGACCGGACTGTTCGGTCACTAACCGTTCACCCGGTCACGCACCTCGGTTCCTGCGCAGGGGCTCCCGTCACGGGAGCCCCTGCTCGGCTTTGTGGTCTTGCGGGTGCTCGGGCTTCCACCGCTCGCCCCACGACTCGGCGAGGAAGTGCAGGATGACGGGCGGTTGGTCGGCGATATGGAAGGCTCGCGCCTGTTCCTCGATGGCGCGGTCTTCCACGGTGACGCGCTCGTGCTGGCGCAGGTGCTCGAGCCAGTTGCGCGACATGAACGTCTCGACGTAGCGGGTCGGATCCGCGGTGTCCCGGAGCAGGTACCAGCGCAGGGCACCGTCGCGGCTGCGGATCCGGCGCAGGTCCTTCATGGCGGCCAGGAAGCCTGCGGCCCGCTCCGGGTCGATCCGGTACTCGATGGTGACGAAGACCGGGCCCTGCTCGGGCAAGAGCGGCCCCACGACGTTGGGCTCGGCCCAGTGCATGGACGGCGTGAGGTCGAGGCCACGGGTATTGGGCAGTGGAAACGGCCGGCCGAGTGCTACGCTTGCGAGCATGCAGCCGGCGGACACGGCGAGCGTCGTCGTCAGGCCGATCCAGCCCGCCAGGGCCCCCCACAAGGCACTTCCGAGCGAGAGGATGCCGAAGACCACCAGCAAATAGACGGCCAGCGCCCGGCCGCGGATCCACTCGGGCACCACGGCCTGAACCGTGACGTTGAAGCGCGACAGGGACACGAGCCAGGAGATGCCCGCCAGGAACAGCCCAAGGCAAATCAGCGGCAAGGACGGGGCGATCGCTGGCGCGGCCAGCCCGAAGGCGTACGCGAGCGTGCTGAGCGCCAAGAGGCGTTCGGTCGACATGGCCCGCTGGAGCCTCGGGAGCACCATGGCGCCCAGGACGGCGCCCAGCCCCAGGAAGGCCAGGAGCAGCCCGTAGCCGGCGGGCCCCATCGCGAGCTCGATGCGGTCGATCAGGGGCAAGAGCGCCCACAGCGCGCTCGCCGAGAGGAGGAACAGGCTGGTGCGCACCAGGACGTTGTGGAGGTCGACGGCATGCTGGATGTAGCGAACGCCGCCCACGATGGCCTCCACCAGGTTCTCCGGAGGCAGCTCCGTCTCCCGGGGCGGCCGCTGCCACATGAGCAGGACGGCCAGCACGCCGACGAACGAGGCGGCATTGAGCAGGAACGTGATGGCGGGCCCGAACGAGGCGACCAAGAGGCCCCCGAGGGCCGGTCCCACGGCCCGCGCCAGGTTGAAGCCCGCGCTGTTGAGGGCCACCGCGGCCGGGAGCGTCTTCGAGGGCACCAGCTCCGGGACGATGGCTTGCCAGGCCGGGGCGTTCATGGCCGCCCCCAGCCCGAGGGCGAAGATCAGGCCCAGCAGGATGCCGGGACTGGTCTGGCCCCACAGGGTCAAGAGACCGAGCAGGCCTGCCGCCACGAGCATCCAGGCCTGGGAGTAAAGGAGCAGCTTCCGGCGGTCCAGGATGTCCGCCAGGGCGCCCGCCGGCAGGGCGAGAAGGAAGGTCGGGAGGTTGGTGGCGGTCTGGACCAGGGCCACCAGGAGCGCGGACGACGTCAGCGACGTCATGAGCCATGCGGCGCCGACGCTTTGCATCAGGGTCCCGACGTTGGAGGCAAACGAGGCGATCCACAGGCTGCGGAAGACGGCGATCCGCAGCGGGCTCCAGAAGGGTTCGTGCTCGGTCGGTCGGCTCATGGCGGGTCCTCAGACCCTCATTGTCCCTCCGAATCCGGCCCGATGCGACGCGAACTCGGTCGGATCGAGTGTCAGGGCTCCAGACCGACCGATCCCGAGGCGACCGCGTAGGAGGTGAGCTCGCACGTCACCTGATGCAGCACCGGGCCTTGCCCGAGGTCGACCGTGAGCCCCTCGATGGCCTTCACCATCCCGACGCCGGGGGCGTACCAGTAGTGCAGCTCGTCGGTGGAGCCCGTCTGGTAGCGGATGAGGTGGTCCATGCGCGCGGCCTCGTAGGTGCCCGCGGGCACCCGGATGGACTCGGTGCCGGCGTACTGGATCGTCTCCTGGGCCTGGGGCCAGGTGCGGCCGGGCCAGCTGGCACCCGGGGTCAGGGGCCACTTGAGGACCGTGATGGAGCCGTCCTCGGGCTTCTGGTAGCGCGAGAGCGTGACGCTGTCAGAGGTGCGCTCGATGAGGGTGCTGGGCATCTGGCGATCGCCGAACCGCCGCTCCATCACCGCCTGCATGGAGCCGGAGGCCGCCCCGACCTGGACGAGGGTGAACACCTGGACGGGCCCCGGACGCTCCGGATCGTCACCCGAGCGCGAGGTCGTCTGGTACTGCCACCGGGCGCCGGGCTCGAGGGGATAGAGGCTCTCGGCCGTCAGGGAGCGGGCCTTCATGAGCGTCGAGCGCTTGGCGACCAGGCTGGTCTGGGGAGCGATGCCGCAGCCCGCGAGGCTGATGGCGAGAAGGGCAGAGAAGAGCTTGGTCATGGGTCCTTGGATGGGGGGCACGTGTATCTCCAATTTCAGGTTAGCGGGTGGTCGTCGAGCCGAAGAGGAAGCGCAGGGCCATGGGGGCGCGTCGAGCCCAGGCGGATTCGTTGTGGCCCGCCCCCTCGTCCTCCATGTACTGGAGGCTGCGGCCCGAGACGTAGCCGAAGCCCAGAAGCTCCTGATCGAGCATCCGGGCACCTTCGACCTCGTCCTCCGGGGTGTCGCCCTCCTGGGTGCCCATGTCGAGCCAGAGGCGATCGTCGGTGCGCAGGCCCTTCATGTCGGCGAGCACGGCGCGATCGCTCCACCAGATCGAGGGCGACATGGCCCCGATCTTGCCGAAGGTGGCTCCCTCGTGCTTGGCCAGGTACAGCGAGATGAGCCCGCCCAGCGAGGAGCCCATGACGCCCGTGTTGGCGCGATCGCTCTTGGTGCGGTAGGTCTTGTCGATGAAGGGCTTCACCTCGTCGACGAGCATGCGCGCGTAAAGGGAGCCCTTGCCGCCCATGGGCTTGCCCTGCATCGCGCCGGGCTTCCAGGTGTACTCGTCGAGGCGCGCCGGCGTGTTGGAGACGCCCACGATGATGAGCGGGGGCAGCTCGCCCGAGCGGATCATGCGCTCGGCGGTCTCGTCCATGTGCCACTCGTTGCCGAGAAAGGCCGTGTTGGCGTCAAAGAGGTTGTTGCCGTCGTGCATGTACAGGACGGGGTAGCGATCGCGCGGGTGGCTCTCGTAGCCCGGCGGCAGGTAGACCCAGAGGTCGCGCTTGTCCGTCAGGTACTTGGAGGCAAAGGCTGCATGACGCCGCACGTCTCCGGTGATGGTGCCGCTATCCGCGGCCCTTACCGTCTGCTCGGCGGGCGTCAGCGCGGTGGCGGGCGCCCGGCACCCCGCGAGCCCCAGCATGAGGGGAACGAGGTAAAGCGAAAGATAACGTCTCATCATGGATCTATTATCGCTCCGGAGCGCGCGGACTTGCCAGAACCGGACAACCTTGCCAAGCCTTGCTATGATGACCTAGCAGTGTCGTGAAGCGGGGAGCGCATATGTTGAAACGGTTGCTGGGCGCGGCTGTGGGCCTGCTCGTTTGGGGGGGATGCTCGGCGGCGGCGGAGGCCTCCCCCACGTCCATCTGGAACGTCCCGACGGGGACGGTGACCGAAGCGGGCAACCTGCATGTGGGGGTTTATACCTACAGCTCGCTCGATCGGAATGTCTCCATCCAGGACGGCCTCACCTTCGGGCTGCTTCCCGGGCTGGAGATCGGCGGCGTCCCGGGGATCGGGGCCATGGAGATCGGGGCCGACACCCTCGGGAGCGGCGAGGTCTTCAACGCCAAGATGCAACTGGTCGGCGAGACCCTCTACACGCCGGCGTTCGGGGTGGGCGGCATGAACCTGGCCAACACCACCGGGCACTCCGAGAACATCGTGTACGGAGCCTTCACCAAGGAGGTGGGGCCCGAGGACATGTCGGGCGGCAGCTGGACCATCGGCTACTTCCAGACCATGCCGAGCGATCCCGAGGCCGCCTCGCAGGG
>DATNQJ010000317.1:0-5499 GCA_036704085.1 Stenomitos sp. | reverse complement strand
CTCGTAAGGCTTGATGTCCGGGGCCGCCGTCTGCTTGATCTCCGCGGGCGGAGGCAGGGGCGGTGAGACGTCCTTGGTGACCTCGGTGGCCGAGAACATCTGGAGGTCGCCGGAGGCGGCCTGGCCGCCACCGCCGACGTTGACCGAGTCGCCCGCGGCCGCCGGAGCGCCCGTGCCGGGTGCCGCCGGAGCGCCCGCCGGAGCGGCCGGGCCCGCGGTCTGTGCCGGCGGGGTGTACGCCGGCGTGTTGGTGACCGATGAGATACCTGACATTCAAACCCTCCCCATGCGAATGCGAGTGACTGGACGATCCGACTCGCATCAGGTTGCGAGTTCTATACCCCGACCACCTGTCGAACAACATGCCGGCCGACGGATCGTTCCCGCTGCTTTGGCTCTTGTCCCCTGGCCGCTGGCAAAAGCTGCGCCGTTTTTCTGAGATTTTTTTAATTCCAAACATTGGGCACGGACTTCTAATGCGGCTTTAATAATGCCCCCTCGGGCGGGGCGACGAGCGCCATGTCGAGGGACCATCCTGTACGGCGTCCGGAGGGCGAACGGCCCCTGTTGCCTTGCCGAAAACGGGCGTCCTGCGCGCCTCTGGCGGTGGTTACCAATCTTAATGCCCGTGCGGTTGACTCCGCCGGGGCATCTCTTTAACGTAGGGATAGAGCCTTTAATAGAAGCCGTTTCGGATGCTCGCGAGGGGGTCGCTGCGGTCTGGTAGGAGGCTCTCGAATCCTCGTTAGGTGAGGCGTCTGGAGAGACACAGGCCACTGCCCGGAAAGGTCGAAAGACCCCAATGGGTAGACCAGGTTCCGCCGAATTAAGGCGATACCTAAGGTGGCTGAGGAAGCCCTCTACGATCTCCAGTGCCGAAGCTCTTACGAATGGGGATGAGCCGGGCCGTAAGCCCAAGGCCGCGAGCCGCTTGTCCCCCCATGCCTTCGGGCAGGGGTTTTTTTTGTCGGGAAAGGAGGTGAGCACGCATGGATCCTGGCAGTTGGTGCCCGTCGCGACCGTCATGCTTTACGAGGCAAGGAGGTGACCATGCTTCGCTCCCTCAACCGGCTGGGCGCCGGCCCGACCCCGCTCACGACCGCCGATCTCACTGACGTCAAGCTCTTCGCGCCGGGCTTGCGCAGCGTCGAGCATGGCGGCCTGCGCTGGATCAACGTCTCGCAGCCGACCCGGGCCGATCTGGAATTCCTCCAGGACAACTTCGAGTTCCACCCGCTCGACTTCGAAGACCTCCTGTCGAAGGTGCAGCGCCCGAAGCTGGACGAGTACGACGACTACCTCTTCATGGTGCTGCACTTCCCGGTGTTCGATAAGCGGCTCCGGGTCACCCAGCCGAACGAGGTCAACCTGTTCGTCGGCAAGGAGTTCCTCATCACCATCTGCAAGGGCAAGGTGTGGCCGATCGAGCGCTTCTTCGAGGCCTGCGAGGGGTCCGAGAAGCTGCAGGCCGAGGCCATGTCCGAGGGGACGGGCTACCTGCTGTACCGCATCATCGACAAGCTGGTCGACAACTGCATGCCCCTCGCCTACAAGATCGAGCGCAACGTGCAGGTGGTCGAGGATCAGATCTTCAACGGAGCAGGCAGCGAGACAGTCCAGGAGATCTCGTTGTTGCGCCGGGACATCATCGCGTGCCGCCGGATCATCAAGCCGATGATCCCGGTCATCTCGCGCCTGGAGTACCTCAAGAGCCGCCTGACGGGCGAGGAGCTCGAGGTCTACTTCTCGGACATCGGCGACGCCCTGGCCCGCATCTGGGACACCCTGGAGGACCAGAAGGGCATCATCGAGGCCCTCAACGACACGTACAACTCCCTGACCACGCACCGCACCAACGAGGTCATCCGCGCGCTGACGGTCATGTCGGTGGTGATGTTGCCGCTGACCCTGGTCTCGGGCATCTACGGGATGAACGTTCCCTTGCCCTTCGAGCGCTCGGCCTTCGCGTTCTGCGGGATCCTGGTGCTGATGATGGGCGTGGCGCTCGGGATGCTCGCGGTCTTCAGGCACAAGCGCTGGGTTTAGAACGGGTGAGGGGGCCGCGCGGCCCCCTTCGTCTTGGGTAACGATTAGAGGAGCAGGGTTCGATGACCACCCCGTCCAAGTACGGCCTCCATCCGGCAGTCGCGCACATGGACGCGATCGCCGCGAACATGGAGAAGAAGACCGGCCGCTCGATCGACGCCTGGATCGAGCTCGTGAAGGCGACCGGCCTCAAGACCGTCAAGGAGCGGATCGACTGGCTCAAGCGCGAGCACCAGCTCGGCCGCGACACGGCCATGGTCATCGCCGAGTTCACCGATGGCCGGGAGCCCTACGACCCGGAAGGCATGGTCCGGGCCATGTTCCAGGGCCCCAAGAGCGCGCTGTTGCCGAACTACGAGCGGCTCCTCGATCGGGGCCTCGCGCTCGGCTCGGACGTGATGGCCGCTCCATGCTCGACGTACGTGCCCCTGATGCGCAAGCGGCAGTTCGTGGTGTTCAAGCCGACCACCCGTACCCGCCTCGACGTGGGGTTCGCGCTGCCGGGCGTGACCCCGGAGGGCCGTCTGGTCGAGGCCAAGGGCCTCGGCTCGGACCGCATCACCCATCGCATCGGCCTCGAGTCGGTGGATGAGATCGACGCGGAGGTCGAGCGCTGGCTCAAAGCCGCCTACGAGCAGGATAGGAAGGGGTAGCCCATGGCCATCAAACGCGCGCAACGAACCGTCCTGACCCTCGCGACCCTGTCGTTGCTGGGAACCCTCCTCTTGTTCTGGGGAATGGCGCCGTACGTGACCCGGGGGAATCCCATGGGGACCATGATCGCGCTCGTCGTCATCGAGCTTTTGGTCTTCGCCACGGCCTTCTGGGTGGCGGGCAAGGGAATCGTCCGCTAGCTTGTTTCGATAAATTAACAGCGTCTTAACGTCATTTTTCCGCCCGGCCCCGGATAACTCGGGTGTGGGGTCCGGAACGGAGGCATGCCATGACGCTGGGGTCGCGCTTGAAGGCTCATACGGTCGCCCTCCTGGCCATTCTGGTCGTGGGCTGCGGGACCTCCTCGTTCACCACCGGGGTTCGCCCCGAACAGGGCCTCAAGGCCCTCGACATGGAGGAGGCGGGGGCCAAGAGCGGCTTCCATGCCTATTTCGGCATCCAGCACACCCACGTGGCGGAAAACGGGGATGACGGCCAGGGCACGCTCGCCGAGGCCTACGCCTTTGCCCGAGACCAGGCGAAGCTCGACTTTCTGGGCGTGTCCTCGCACGCCCACATGATCACCGACGACGGCTACGAGAGCCTCAAGCGCGCCTCGTCCCAGTTCACCCAGAACGGCAAGTTCGTCGCGTTGCTCGCCCAGGAATGGAGCTCGATCTCCAAGGGCGGCCACATCAACATCTTCGAGGCCAACGCCCGTTGCCCGGTGGACAACGGAGACTGGACGACCTTCTACCAGCGCTGGCTGCCGGCCCATCCCGAGGTGGCGTGGTGCCAGTTCAACCACCCGCATCCGGGCGACAACGTGCTCGAGTTCGGCGGTTCGGGCTTCTCGCCGGTCGCGGCCATTCCGGCCTCGCGGGTCGCGCTCGACAAGTTCGCCGGCATGGCGCTCCTCAACGGCCCCGGCAAGTACGAGGGCACGGACATGAAGGGCGCACCCGACGAGTGGGACCGCGGGCTCAATGGTCTGAACTACGAAGAGGAGTACAAGGAGTTCCTCAACCGCGGCTGGCGCGTGGGGGCGGTCGGCGACCAGGACAACCACGTGAAGAGCTGGGGCCTGGCCTGTGAGACCCGGACGGGCGTGTGGGCGAAGTCGCTCACCAAGGCCGAGATCGTGGCCGCTTTCCGTGCCAGGCGCACGTTCGCCACGTTCGACCACAACTTGAAGCTGTGGTTTGCGCTCAACGGCCAGCCCATGGGGGGCGAGGTCGCCGGTGGCAAGGAGCTTTCCATCGAGGTGGCGGCCTCGGACCCGGATTCGACCATCGAGCGTCTGGAACTCTACGGCGATACGGATGGCGCGGGTGGCAAGCCCGCCTCGCTCGTCGCCAAGGTGGCGGTGGGCAAGAAGAGCGCCTTGTGGTCCTTCAAGCTGCCGGCCACGGGCCAGAAGGGATACTATTTCGCCAAGGTCGTGTACGGCGATCGGGCCGCATGGGCGTGGTCGAGCCCGGTGTGGGTGACGGATCGGTAGGCTTTTCGAGTAAGGGCTATTCAAGACCCCCCCAACCCCCCCTGGAAGGGGGGGCTTGTTCTTGTGAAGGCGACTCGTTCTACCCCCCCACCCCCCCCTGCTAGGGGGGGCAGTGGAGAGTTGCCCCAACAAATCTATCCCCCGCAGGGGGATCGTCCAAATTAAAGCCCCCCCTAGCAGGGGGGGAAGGGGGGTAGACGAGTCGGCTCGCCCTGCGACGCCCAGCCTACTCCTTCGGAAAGAACCGCACCCGATAGATGTGCTCGCCGAGCGCCAGCGATACGGTGTACTGAGCGGCATCGCTCGAGTCGACGATGACCACCCCCTCGACCTTGTCACCCTTGAACAGGGTCGTCGCCTTGAGCAGCGACGCATCGAGTCGATCGTTGCTCTCCGCGTTCTTTTCCGCCTGCTTCTCCAGCCGCCGCCGATCGCGCTCCTGCGCGGCCTGCCGGGCCGCCGGATCGTCGACCACCGTGACCGTCTTTTCGGCGTAGCGCTCCCGGGTGACCTTCGGATCGTAGCCGCCGTAGGTGGTGCTCTGGGCGGCGCCTTCCGTCTTGGTCACCACCGTCTTGCGGCCCGCGTCCGCTGAGCTCAGGGCACTGGCGAAGGAGTCGATGAACATGGTGAGGTTCTGCCGGTTCCGGAGCTCGCCCATGAAGCGATCGGGCGACCAGACCTTGAGGGGCCGCTTGCCCGCGTCGCCCCCCAGCGCCCAGACCCGGATCTCGTCGGGCAGGACGTCCACCCGCTTGTCGCCCTTGTTGGTGACCGAGACCCGCAGGTAGATCTCGCTCGAGGTGACCTTCTCGCCGCTGATGGCCACGCGCGCGTTGGCATCCTCCATCACGGCCCACTCGTTGCCGGCCATGTAGATCCGGTCGGTGTACGCATCGGTCTCGGGCGAGAGCTTGAACAGGCGCACGCAACCCGCCAGGGGGAGCAACGCCAGCGCTAGTGCCGATGCCACCATGAGGCGACGCAGTGGTCTCATCTTGTGCCCTTTCGAACGGCTCGGACCAGCCCGCCAGGCTTGCCCAACCTGCAAGCCCCGAGACGAGCGACCTTACCTTATTCTAGCGCTTCCACGCTCGGCTGCAAGGTCGACTCGCGCGCCGCCGAAAGGGTCAGGAGACCGGGGACCCGGCGGAGGCTTGCCACGCGTGGGCCCACTCCTGGAGGGTCTTGAGGACGGGCTGGAGCGCCTCGCCCTTGGGCGTCAGGCGATAGATGACCTGGATCGGGCGGCCGCTGCCGACCTCCCGGACCACGATGCCTTCCTCCTCGAGCTCCTT
>DATNQJ010000316.1:0-5094 GCA_036704085.1 Stenomitos sp. | reverse complement strand
TCTACACCGACGGCATCACCGAGGCCCGCAACGCCGCCGGCGAGGAGTTCGGCGAGGAGCGGCTGACCCAGCTGGTGTCGGCGGGACCATGGGCGGACGCGGAGACGCTGCGCGCAGCGATCTTCGCGGGCGTCGCGGCCTTCGTGGGCGAGGCCCAGCCGTTCGACGACATGACCGTCCTGGTGGTGATGCGGGACGCCTCCCCTGCGCTCGGTTGAAGGTCGCAGCCGTGAAGCACGTCCACCTGCTCGCTGAACAACCCGTCCGCATCCTGGTGCCGGTCTCGGAGCGCCTCGTTCCGTGCGAGGCGAAGGTGCTGGCCGTGAGCCCCGAAGGCTTCGAGGTGGATCCGCCCCGGCGGCACGGGGTCAAGATCCCCGTCAAGGCGGAGGAGCTGTGCGTGCGGGTGGAGCGCGACGCTCTCTACGAGCTGCAGTGCACGGTCCGGGCCGTCAGCGCGGAGCGCGTCTGCCTGGCACCACCCACCCAGTGCCAGCGCATCCAGCGCCGCGAGTACGTGCGCGTCCCGACCCTCGACACCTGCAAGCTAGAGGTGTTTCTCGAATCCGAGGGGCGCTACCTGCCGCCCGCGGCGGCCCCCCTGAAGAATCTGTCGGGCGGGGGCTGCGCGGTGGTCTTCATGATGGCGATCCGGGAAGGGGGGGCGGTTCGGGTGGCCTTAGACCTCCCGGGTGCCGGCGAGATGCAGTTCGAGGGAACCGTCAGGCACTGCTTTCCCCAATTCAGCCGCGGGGGCACCGAGTACTCGACCGGCATCGCGTTCGCCCCCATGCCCGATGGGCGGCGCAGCAGCATCATTCGTCACGTGTTCGCACTGCAGAGCAGGACGCATCGCTCCCTGCTCGGCGCTCCCCCCTGGCGAACCTGACCACCGAGGGCTTTCCTTTTACCCGCTAGGAGGCGCGCTGCGACAGGTTGAGGCGAGCCTGGACGATGGCCGCGCGCATGACCTCCTGCTCGCAACCGAAGATGGAACCCAGGATCAGCAGCTGCTCTCCGACCTCCAGGTCGGGGTAAGTCTGGCACACCTCCTGCAGCATCTCGGGCTCGACCGGCGGCAGGACCTCCAGGACATGGAGCTCGTTGAGCAGGGACTCCCGATACTCCGGCTCGACGGGACCGTTGGAGAACCACTTCTGCATGACCAGCCGGTTCGTGCCGGCATCCGAGCTCTCGTAATGAATGCGATCCATCAAGCGGTGGAGGAACAGGATCCCGTACCCCATCCGGTGCTCCTGGGCCTCATGGTCCCGGCGCGCCTGCTCGAGTTGCCGGGACGGATCGTAGGCCTGGCCGCCAGGGCCCTGGTCGAGCATCTCCATGGTCAGGACGGAATACCGTTGCGGGGGGTAGTCCTCCAAGCGCAGGCGCAGTTCGACGACCTGATCGGGGAGGCCTTCGTAGGCATGCTGGACGATATTGGTCATGGCCTCGTCAAGGCCGAGGAGCATGTCCTCGGCCACATCCCCCCAGTACAGGTGGGAAGCGAAGAAGTCCCGCACTTTCTGGCGGTAGGGGCTGAAGGCCTCCAGGTTGGTGGGCCAGGCAAGCGCGAACTCGTGCCAGGTCGCGGCGGAATTCTCAGGCGAGACACTCATCGATGGAGCCCCCTAACGTGAACGCCCTTCAGCGCAAGGTGAAGTAGCCATCGAGACCACTGTAGCGGAAGACCTTGAACACCGAACGCGAGGCGCCTTCGATGACCAGCTCCATCCCCTCGCCCTTCATCAGCTTGTCGAGTCGCAAGAAGGAGCGCAGGCCCGAGCTGTTCATGAACGCGAGCTCCGACAAGTCCACGACCAGGTCCTTGCGGAGGGTGGGGACCAGCTTGGCCAGGTATTCATCCAGCTCTCCGGCCGCCCAAGTATCAAGCTCGCCCGAAAGCTTGAGGAGTACGGTCCCTTCCGTTTCCTGGGAGTCGATTGCGAACACGGAACCTCCTTGCGATCCGCCGCTGGAACGAAAACGTGCGCGGTCGGCTCGCGATTGGCATGCCTCCCTCATACCACGCCCCCTCGGGTTCTAACTCATGGTGAGGATCTGACCGCTCATCTTTTGGCCATGTGCGCGGCCTTGACCTGGAGGGGCGCCCCTGCGGGGCTACGTGCGCGCTCTCGCCGTCGCGCGGCGGCCATCATCGGGCGCCGTTCCGCTGGAGCAGCCGATCTTGAACGGATGGGTCTATGGTCATTTGCGGATCATGGGATAACCCTTGCTCGTTTCGGGTATACCGGATGAGCTGCCGGTGGCATTCACGCGGGGTACGACCCGATCCGCGGACGAATGAGGAGAACGATCGACGCCATGACCGACTCGATGAATCAAGTGATCGCCAACCGCTACCAGGTGCTCGCCTTGCTGGGCAAAGGCGGAATGGGCGAGGTCTACCGCGTGGTCGATCAACTCGAGGGCGACACCGAGCTCGCCCTCAAGATGATCCGGTCCAACGGCCCCATCACCTCTGATCTCAAGCTGCGCTTCAAGGAAGAGTTCCGGGCGATGGCCAAGCTGCAGCACCCGAACACGCTCAAGGTGTTCGACTACGGCCAGGCGGACGAGTGCAGCCAGTACCTGACCATGGAGGTCGTCGAGGGGCAGGAGCTCACCGACCTGATCTCCGGACCCTCGCTTCCCCTGGAGCAGTTCTATCCCTGGCTGATCCAGCTCTTGCAGGCGCTCGGCTTCATCCATTCCCGGCTCTTCGCGCACCGCGACATCAAGGCCGAGAACATCCGGATCCAGCCCGACGGCACCCTCAAGCTCATGGACTTCGGCCTGATGGACCGGCTGGGCATCCTCTCCACCGGCAAGATC
This sequence comes from Stenomitos sp., assembly GCA_036704085.1. Taxonomy (GTDB): domain Bacteria; phylum Cyanobacteriota; class Sericytochromatia; order S15B-MN24; family UBA4093; genus DATNQJ01. Next base: position 2,259 of record DATNQJ010000316.1, on the reverse strand, counting down.
ACGGGTACGCCCGGTTACTTGCCTCCCGAGGTCGTCAAGGGCGGGGTGATCGATGCCTCCTCCGATCTCTATTCCGTCGGCTGCCTCGCCTATCAGATGCTGACCGGCCAGCTGCCCTTCCGCGGCTCGCTGGTCGAGACCGTCAAGGCGCACGTCTCCGAGCCGCCCGTACCACCCTCCAGCCTTCGCCCGGAGTTGCCCCGGCGCCTCGAGGGCATCGTCCTCAAGCTGCTGGAGAAGGACCAGAAGCTCCGCTACCGCTCCGCAGCCGAGGTGATCGCCGATCTGGCCGACCTTTCCTCGCTGCAGGTCGCCAGCGAGACCTTGGATCAGAAGAAGAGCTACCTCAACAGCAGCGTCCTGGTCGCCCGGGAAGCCGAGCTGGAGACGCTCAGCAAGGCGCTGAACTTGATTCGCTCGGGACAAGGAGGCGCCCTTTTCGTCGGCGCGCCGGCGGGCGTCGGAAAGTCCCGCCTGGTCAGCGAGTTTCTCCTTCAGGCCACGCTCAACGACGTGCCCGTCCTCCAGGGCCAGTGCTTGGAAGGCGGCATGGCCCCCTACGAGCCCCTGGCGCAGGCCCTGAGGCCTCTCATCTCCCTGTCCACTCCAGACGAGCTCCAGCGCTTCGGCCCGGCTCTCGTCAAGCTCCTCCCGGAGCTCGCCGGCCGCGGCATCGCCCCGGCTCCGGCCAGCTCTGGGGATGCCGAGAAGGCCCGGCTCACCGAGTCGGTCATCGCCTGGCTGCAGGCGGTGGCCGCGCGCACTCCGCTCGTGCTCTTCCTCGACGACGTGCACTGGTGCGATCCGAGCAGCCTGGAGCTCTTCAACCGTTGCATCCGTCAGGTGGCGGGCCATGCCATCCTTTGCCTGGCGACCCTGCGCAGCGACGAGACGCTCGCGAGCAGCCCGGTCTGGTACACCGTCGAAGAGGGGGCCACCCAGCTCCTGCAATTGAGCCCGTTCACCCAGGCGCAGGCCCTGGAGCTGCTGAATGCCATGCTCAACGCCATGGTGATCAGCCCGGAGTTCAGCGATTTCCTGTACGCGGCCACGGCCGGAAACGCCTTCTTCCTGACGGAAGTCCTGCGCTACATGGTGGAAGAGGGGGTGCTCATCCTCAAGGAAGGGGTCTGGCACTTCCCGTCGGATGCGGCGGGCCTGGAGCTGCCGACCAGTGTGGAGGCCACCGTCGTCCGGCGCCTTTCCCAGCTGTCTGCCGTGGCGCGACGCCTGGCGCAGGTGGGCTCGGTCATCGGGCGAAACCAGGAACGCAGCATGCTCCTGGCCATCAGCGGGCTGGGCGAAGAGGACTTCTTCGAAGGGTTGAACGAGCTGATCGAGCGGCAGTTCCTGGTCAGTGAGGGGGCGCATGTCTCCTTCACCCATGACCGGGTGCGCGAGGCGCTCTACGCCGACCTCTCGGGGGACGATCGCCGCCACTTCCATCAGCAGTGCGCCGAGTACCTGGAGGAGGGCTACGGGGAACAGCGGGCCGCCTATGCCAACGAGCTGGCCCACCACTTCAGCCGCGGACTCGACACGGTCAAGGCCTACGAGTACCTGCACATGGCGGGCGACCAGGCTCGGGCCGGGGCGATGCTCGCCGTGGCGATCCGCTACTGGAAGCAGGCGGAAGAGACCCTGCTGGCCCTCGACTATCCCGGAAAGGCACCACGCCTGGCCGCCCTCTGGGGGGCCATGGGGCTTGCCGGCGCCTACGGATTCCCCACCATCGGGGTCTACGCCCTCGAGAAGTTGATTGCCTTCCAGGAGAGCCTGGGGGATGTCGAGCGAACCCACGCCATTTTCTGGCTGGTGGCCCGGGTCCGGCGCCGCCCCGCTTTCGATCGGACCCGCTGGAAGGCCCAGGCCTTCCCGATCACGCCCCGACTGCGCCAGCGGCTGAAGGGAATTCGTGGCTGCGCGCCCGCCAAGCCCTTGGACTGGCTCCGCTCGATTGTAACGACGTACGGCCTGTTATGTGCCGCCTACGGCCCCTTCGGGCACCCGATGACGGGCATGGCGAAGGTGGCGCGAGCCAAGCGCTTGCAGCTGTTTGCCGGCTCGCCGATGGAAGGCAGCTTGCTCATGGCGGAGGCCACGTGCCTGGGACCGGCGGGGCACTACGACGAGGTCCTGCGCCTTGGTCCCCAGGCCGCCCGGCTGCTCAACGAGTCGCACCTCAAGCTGAATCCCGCCTTCGTGGCCGCATGGTTCGCGATCAACGGGTCCCAGCTGACCGTCGGCTACCAGGGGATC
>DATNQJ010000315.1:0-6815 GCA_036704085.1 Stenomitos sp. | reverse complement strand
ACCGCGGGGAACGGCTGGCCCACCTGGGGCTTGCCAGCATCCAGCCAGACATGGGACTGGAGGCCCTGAGCCGGCTCCTGGGCTCGACCCAGGCGCAGGCCGCGGTGCTGCCCATGGATTGGGCCCGGTTCGGGCACCGTGCAGGCGTGAGGCCACTGTATGCCCACTTGATCCCCGGGCCAGCGACCGGAGACGCCCTCGAGCTCCGTATCCCGGCGGCGCGTTCTCCGCGGCAAGATCTGCTGGCGTTGCCCGCCGAGGCACGGCAGGATTGGCTCGTCGCGTTTCTCGCGCAGGAGCTCAGCCGCTCGCTGCGGATCCCCGTCGCCCGCATCGATACGGAGGTCGCGCTGCCCCGGCTGGGCCTCGACTCGTTGACGGCCACCGAGCTCAAAAACCGGATCCGCGACGGACTGGAGTGCGTGATCCCCGTCGTCAAGTTCCTCGAGGGGCTCACGATCCGCGACCTCGCCGAGCATGTGCTCGAGACCTTCGAGCAGGGGACCGAGAGCACGGCGGCGACCATTGACCTGACCCAGGAGGCGGCGCTCGATCCGACCATCGTTCCTCCGGCAGATCCCCTGCCCGTTCGTGCGGAGCCCGGGACGTTGCTGCTCACGGGGGCCACGGGCCTGCTCGGGGCGTACCTGCTTCACGATTTGCTGGAGGCGACCCCTGCCAAGGTGTACTGTCTCGTTCGAGCCACCGAGCCGGGCGATGCCATGCGGCGGGTCCGGCAGAACCTGGAGGCGCATGGCCTGTGGCAGGAGTCCCATGCGACCCGGGTAGAGGCCGTCCATGGCGACCTCACGCTTCCTAGGCTGGGCTTGTCCGACGAGCGATTCGCACAGCTGGCCCTGGAGGTGGATGTCATCTACCACTGCGGGGCCGAGCCCAACCACCTCTATCCCTACGCGGCCTTGAAGGGGCCCAACGTCATCGGGACGCAAGAGATCCTGCGGTTGGCCTTCCAGACCCGGATCAAGCCGGTGCACATGGTCTCGACCCTCGCCCTGTTCGCGACCGAGGAATTCGCGGGCCGGCGGGTCGTCGAGACGGACTGGCCCGAGCGCTGGCAGAGCGTGATCAGTGGCTACCTGCAGAGCAAGTGGGTCGCCGAGAAGCTGGTGGCGGCGGCACAGGACAGGGGATTGCCCGTCTCGGTGTATCGACCGGGCTTCATCGGCGGCTCCCAGCGGACGGGAGTCAGCAACCTGAGCGACATGGTCTGCCGCATGGTCCAGGCGTGGATCCGGATGCAGGCCGCCCCGGATGCGGAGACGCCCCTCGATATCTTGCCGGTGGAGGTCGTGAGCCAGGCCATCGTCCAGCTATCGCTCCAAGCCTCTCAGACCGACCAGTGCTTCCACCTGATCCATCCCCGACCCGCGACGTGGAAGAGCTTGGCCGAACACCTACAGGCCAAGGGCTATCCCATCCGCTTGATGCCCCTGGAGGAGTGGAAGCGTCACCTCGCCCGGATCTCGGGAGACCAACCCGACGATGCCTTGCGGGTGCTGCAACCGTTCTTCGCCGAGCGAGCGCCCGGGGAGCCTCCGTCCTTGTGGGAGCTCTTCTTCCTGGACCAATCCCCCGCGTTCGACTGCCGCTACACATGGGAGCGACTGGCACCCTGCATGATCCCCTGCCCTCCGTTGGATGGAAGGCTCTTTGACACCTACCTCGACTACATGATCAAGCTAGGGTTCGTGCCCCCCTTCTCGGAGCAGGCGGACGTGACCCCAGCGGTCTCAAGGGGGGGCTAAGCCAAGGCTGCTATGGCGCTCGTTCACCGCGTTCCGTTCGTCTCCTCTCATGCCATGCGGCCGCCGGTCCCCTCGAACGAGAAGTAGATATCCAAGCCGCAGTACTCGAAGACGCGCAGGATGTGGGGTGGGGCGCTGCGGATGACGAACTGCCGGCCGCAGATCGTGAGCTTGCGCTCCAGGCGGATGAAGGCCTTGATCCCGATGCTCGTGAGGCTGCGCAGCTGGCTGAGGTCTGCCACCACCAGCGGCCGGAAGGTGCTCACCAGCGCACCGATCCGGGTGTCGAGCTGCGTGAGCTCCCGGGTGTCGAACGCCCCGGAAAGCTTCAAAATCGTCTCCGCGGGGGTCTGCTGGATGTCGAGCTGCAGCATGCTCCACTCCTTTACTGGCGTCCCGGCGATCTGAGCTTCGTTCTAGAGGGTGTACTGAAAGTCCACGGACCTTTTGAATCGCCCTCCGTTCGCCCTGGGCCTGTCGAAGCCTGTCCTGAGCTTGTCGAAGGGGGCGAATGGCTGAGATCGCCAAGCCTGGCTGATCCAACGGGGGATCATGCACTGGAGGAACCGTTCGTACTTCGACAGGCTCAGCACGAACGGATTGTTGTGGGTGGAGCTCTTCCCGTACACCCTCTAGTCAATCGTTTACAATTAATAATTAAAATATGTAACAAGCCCTAGTTTCGCTGATTGGGGCTTCGCTGTCAACTGGTCTGGCGCCTGCTGAAGCCCCGAGCCGCCGGCCCGGGGCACCTCTGCCGCTGCCCCGCGTCCCGCCGGGAGCGGATGAGCCCGGACCGGGAGGGGGCGGAGCCGGGTGGGGAAACGCCCTCGCGGTGATGTAAGGCTTCTGTTAAGAGCGTGATCCGAGGAGTTGCTTGGGCCAGCAGAGGCGTTCCGAGGGGGCCCCGGTATCCGATCAGGCCTCCGGGGCCGACTCAGCACGCTGATAGAGGGCGAGGTGGGTCTCGCCGTATTGGTAGGCGCGTGCCTGCTTTAGCTCTCCAGCCTCGCTCGGCAAGTCCTCGCCGCGCGCATGCTCGATGAGCACGGTGGCATGGGGGCTCAGGAGTCCCGGGAGCTGCAGGGCCTGCAGGAACTGCGTCCAGTCGACCGTGCGGTAAGGCGGATCGGCCAGTACCACGTCGAAGGGACCCTGGAGGGTCTTGAGCCTGGCGAAGACGTCGCCACGGACCAGGGTGGCGCGATCGCCCACCTTCAACGCCGCGAGGTTGTCCTGGATGATCGCCTGGGCATCGGCGGACCGCTCGACGAGCACCGCCTCCTTGGCTCCGCGCGACAGGGCCTCGATGGCGAGCGCTCCGCTTCCCGCATAGAGGTCGAGCACCCGCGCCTCATAGAGGCGATCGCCCAGGATGCTGAACATGGCCCCGCGCACCAGGCCGCTGGTCGGCCGGGTGAGGTCGCCTTTGAGGGTCTTGAGCTTGCGCCCGCGGTGCGTGCCTGCGATGACTTGCATTTAGCCGATCCCCAAGAAGCCCAGGTTGGACTGGAAGTGACGGTACAGCTCGGCCTTGACCTGCGGGTGCTGCGCGAGGTCCGGGTCCGCGGTCATGAGCTCGAAGGCCGCTTTGCGCGCCTCTTCGAGGGCGTGGGTGTCCTCCGTGAGGTCCGCGAGCACAAAGTCCGGCAGCCCGCTCTGGCGGGTGCCCAGGAACTCTCCGGGCCCGCGCAGCTTGAGGTCCTGCTCGGCGATGACGAAGCCGTCGTTGGTCGCCACCATGACCTCCATGCGCTGCTTGGTGGTCTCGGAGGTCGAGCTGGTGACGAGGATGCAGTAGGACTGGTCCGCGCCGCGGCCCACCCGGCCCCGCAGCTGGTGCAGCTGGCTCAGGCCGAAGCGCTCGGCGTTCTCGATGACCATCACCGAGGCGTTGGGCACGTCGACGCCCACCTCGATGACGGTGGTGGCGACCAGGATGTCCAGCTCGTGCTTGCGGAAGGCCTCGATCATGGCCTCCTTCTCGTCGGCGGGCATCTGGCCGTGAAGCAGCCCCACCCGGTACTCCGGGAAGACCTTGTGCTGGAGGATCTCGGCCTCCTCGGTCGCCGCGCGCACGTTCTCGAGCTCCTCGCTCTTGTCGATGAGCGGGAAGACGATGTAGGCCTGGCGACCGATGCCGAGCTCGCGGCGCACGAGCTCCCAGGCTCCCTTGCGGCCCTTGCCGGTGACCCACGAGGTCTGGATGGGCTTACGGCCCGGCGGCAGCTCGTCGATGACCGAGACGTCCAGATCCCCGTGCATGGACAGGGCCAGGGTGCGGGGGATGGGCGTGGCCGTCATGGTCAGGACCTCGGGGTGCCGACCCTTGCTGCGCAGTTCGGCGCGCTGCTTGACCCCGAAGCGGTGCTGCTCGTCGATGACCACCAGGCCCAGATTCTGGAACTCGACCCCCTCCTGGATCAGGGCGTGGGTGCCCACGGCGATGGGGGTGTAGCCCGCGGCGATCGCCTTGAGGTACTGGTTGCGCTCGCGCTTGCCCTGCTTGCCGAGGAGGAGCGCGCAAGGAATGCCGAGCGGCGTGAGCCACTCGACGAACTTCTTGTAGTGCTGCTCGGCCAGGATCTCGGTGGGGGCCATGAGCGCCCCCTGGTAGCCGTTCTCGACGGCGACGAGCAGGCTCAGGAGGGCGACCACCGTCTTGCCCGAGCCCACGTCCCCCTGCACCAGGCGGTTCATGGGCTCGCTCGCCGCGAGGTCCCGCCGGATCTCGTCGAAGACCCGGGCCTGCGCGCCCGTGAGCTTGAAGGGCAGCACGTCGAGCAGCTTCTCGGTGAGCTCCCCCTTGGCGGGGATGGCGATGCTCTCGCTGTTCTTGCGCATCTGGGCCCGGCGGTAGGCGAGCCCTAGCTGGAGCCAGAAGAATTCGTCGAAGACCAGGCGCTGCTTGGCGCGCTTCTCGTCCTCGCGCGAGGTCGGGAAGTGGTAGGCCTGGATGGCCTCGCGCCGGCCCATGAGCTGGTTGCGCTTCAGGAAGGCCTGGGGCAAGGGATCCGTGATGAGCGCGCCGAAGGCCTCGAGGGCCGCGTGGATGGCGTTGCGCAGGCCCTTGAGGTGGAGGCCCTCGGTCAAGGGGTAGACCGGCACGATGCGCCCCAGGTGCAGCGAGTCCGACTCTTCCTCGCCGCTCTCGCCGAGCACCTCGGCCTCGGGGCGATCGAAGAACTTGCGGCCCTGGAACTCGTCGAAGCGCACCACCCCCGACATGAGGACGCGCCAGCCGACCGGGTAGCGCTTCTTGAACTGATCCATCTGGAACCGGTTGGCCTTGCCCTGGAACCAGCGGGCGGTCACCGAGCCCGTCCCGTCGCTGACGGTGACGGACATGATGCACATGTTGGGCTTGCGCGGCGGGTTGAAGGCCTCGACCTTGCGGATGGCGCCCCAGATGGAGACCTCGTCGCCGGCCTTGAGGTCCCGGATCAGCGTGCGGTTGTCGTAGTAGAGGTGCTTGCGCGGGAAGTGGTGCAAAAGATCCCGCACCGTGAGGATGCCCAGCTTCGCGAGGGTCTCGGCCATGCGGGGCCCCACGCCCTTCACGAACTGGACGGCCTGGTCGAGCCCCTTGCCATCGACCTTGGGGACCTTCGGCTTGGGGGCTGTGGACTGCTTCGGAGCGGTCGGCTGCTTGGCGTAGGGGGCAGGCGTCTCGCGGGCCAGTTGCGCCGTGCGTGCCTGCTCGGCCATCCGGGCGCTGTCTGCCGGGCTGAGGACGCCCATGGGGGCGGTCATGCCCATCTCGGCCCGCGGACCCGAGAGGTAGGGCAGCATGGAGAGCATGCCGTCGACCAGGGTGGCGCGTTCGGGCGGGGTCAGCGCCTCGTACTCGGCAAAGCCGTCGCTGAGCTGGGAGAGCTTGGCCCGGATGCTCGGGTTGGGCGCGAGCGTGAGGCGCAGGATGGCCAGCTGCTCGCATACGAAGTCCGCGAAGCGCGCCGTCTGACCCTGGATGTTGGGGTAGCGGTGGCGCGCTTCGACCGTGAGGGCCTGATGCAGCTTACCGATGGAGATGGACATGACGCTTATTCCTGGAAAGGCGGGTCTATCTTAGCGTCTCGAACAAATGAGCGCAAGCCAAACTACTTCCTGGACAGATGGGCGTTTCCGGCCACCACAAAGCGCCAGGGCCAGTCGACGGCCTTGCTGATGCCGATGCGCCCCGTGGCCCGGATGGCCTCGTCGGGCAACGGCGGAGCGGCGAGGAGGTAGAGGCGATCGCCCCCGAGCAGATCCGCCCCGTCCAGGCTCCGGTCGATGCCCATGGCCTGGCACAGGCGGCCGGGCCCGTTGGTGAGGTGCGGGCTGCCGCGCCGTTCGCGCATGGCCTCCATGCCCGCCAGGGGCTCCAGGGCACGGATCAGGACGGCGGCTCCGGTGCCCGCGCCCTCGGTCACGACGTTCAGGCAGTGGTTGCGCCCGTAGATGAGGTAGACGTAGGCGCGGCCGGGGGAGCCGAACATGGAGGCGTTGCGGGCCGACGGCCCCCGGAAGGAGTGAGAGGCCGGATCGTCGGGGCGGTAGGCCTCGGTCTCGACGATGCGTCCGGCGAGCACGTCGGCTCCGTCGCGCCGCACCAGCACGCAGCCCAGGAGGCGCCGGGCGGCCTCTACCGTGTGGGCGGCGAGGTCGCGGGGATCCAGTCGGGGAAGATCCAGGAGGGACGTGGGTTCCATCGCCCCATGATACCGCAGGGCCGCCCATTTGCAGACCCTTCGGAACCCCCAGCTTTCAATTGACGGCCACGCGGTCGTGTCTTAGGATAAAAATATACTTGAGTAAAAAATTACTGCTCGCTTCTCTCTGACTCACGCGATAGGAGCCGTGTCCGTGAACCTCACCGTCCTCATCAAGGCCCTCGGCAACGGGGGTGGCGAGTGGGTCCTCTACCTGCTGCTGATCTTCTCCATGCTCTCGGTGACCCTCATCCTCGAGCGAATCGCCTACTTCTGGAGCAACCGCGAGCCGGCCGGAACCCTCATCGGGGATGGCATCGCGGCCCTGGCGCGGGGGGACTTCGCGGCCGCCGCC
>DATNQJ010000314.1:0-2367 GCA_036704085.1 Stenomitos sp. | reverse complement strand
ATTGCTAGGATACCCATAACCCACGCTTCCCCCCCTACTGAGAGAGGAATGCCCGGATGCAGAAGCTGTCCTTCGTCGCTGCCACCCTTGCGCTCGCGGTCATCGCCGGTTGCGGTGTCTCGCCCGTCGTCAGCACCAACGCCAACCGTTCGCTCGCCAACAACGAGTTCCGCGCGGACGGCGTCTCGAAGAACGAAGTCGTCGTCAGCTTCAACCAGCAGCCCAGCGGCCTGCGCTACACGGTCAAGAAGACCATCCGCGGCATCAACGCCAGCGTCCTCGCGGTTCCCTCGGGCATGAGCCCCGAGCAGGTGATCGCCGACGTCAAGGCCAAGTACTCCGTCCGTTACGCCCAGACCAACAGCCGCGTGACGCTCGATGCGGAGTACAACGATCCCCGCCTCAAGGATCAGTACTCGCTCAACCTCACCAACGCCATCAAGGCCTGGGACGTGACCAAGGGCGATCGCAACACGACCATCGCCGTCATCGACACCGGCATCGACCCCACCCACCCCGACCTCAAGGACAAGGTCGTCGCCTCCTGGAACGTCTTCACCAAGACCGACAAGGTGCATGACGGCGCCGGCCACGGCACCCACACCGCGGGCATCGCGGCGGCGGCGGTCGGCAACGGCGAGGGCGGCGCGGGTGTTGCTCCCGACTGCGGTCTGATGATCGTCCAGGTCCTCGACGAGCGCGGCAGCGGCAGCGAGCAGTCGATCGCCGACGGCATCGTCTGGGCGGCCGATCACGGCGCCAAGGTCATGACCATGAGCCTCGGCCTCTACAAGCACTCGAAGGTCGTGGAGGATGCCCTCCAGTACGCCCTCGACAAGGACGTGGTCTGCGTCGCGTCGGCCGGCAACAACAACGCCCAGAACGACGCCCAGACGGCTCCTCACCTGCCCTCGACCTACCCCGGCGTGATCGAGGTGGCGGCCACCGACGCCCAGGACAAGAAGGCCTCCTTCTCGAACTGGGGCAACACGGTCACGGTGGCGGCCCCCGGCGTGAACATCCTCTCGACGGTTCCGACCTACCCGACCTCGGATGCCAGCAGCACGACCTACGCCACCATGAGCGGCACCTCGATGGCCTCGCCCTTCGCGGCCGGCGTCGCGGCCCTCATCCGCAGCCGTCACCCCGAGTGGAAGCGCGACCAGGTCAAGAAGGCCCTCGAGGCCAGCACGGTCGACCTTGGCGACAAGGGTTTCGACAAGTACTTCGGCAATGGCCGCGTCGACGCTCTGTCGGCGGTCCAGAAGTAAACCAGCCTAGAGAGCGGGGGCTCCCGGAAGGGAGCCCCCGCTCTTTTTTTAAGGAACCGTTCGTACCCTTCGACAGGCTCAGGGCAGGCTTCGACCAGGCTCAGCACGAACGGATTGTTGTGGTTCTCAAGGGAATGTAGCTCCCGTCCGTTTAGCGATGAGTTCGCCACGAACGGCAGGGATTGTTGCTGCTAGCTTCTCCAGAGCAGCCCCCACGGATGGCTATTCAAGCCCCGAGAGCAGAAATGCTCTTGAGCCCCAAAACAAACCCGTTCGTGCTGAGCCTGGTCGAAGTACGAACGGTTCCTCTAAGAAACGACCCTTCCCGGCACGCCCAAAAAGAGAAAGGCCCGGCTCCCTGAGGAGCCGGGCCTTTCGAGAGTGGCTTAGAGGCCCCAGGCCGAGCGGACGTCCGCCAGGCGGCCACCGAAGGTGCCGCCGATGGAGAACAGGTTCACCGACAGGTTGGTACCCGAGAGGCTGATGCTGCCGACGTCGGCCGTCAGGTTCGGCGTGAGGGCCACGCGGTTGCCGAGCGTCAGGGCATTGGTCACCGTGCCGGCGCCGCCCAGCGCCATGCCGGTGCTGTTGGCGATGTGCAGCGTCCACTTCGAGGTCACGGGCAGCTCGTAGCCGAGGCCCAGGCCGGCGGTGCTGCCGATCATCGGGACGACGTGCAGGTTGCCGGGCCCAAGGCGCCAGAAGGACAGGGGCAGGAAGACGCCCGCGCTGAAGCCCGTGCCCGTGCTGGCCAACGTGGCGCCCACGTTGGCGCCGAGGGCGACCGTCATGTTGGGCAGGAAGTTGACGGGCAGGAGCATCTTGCCGTAGACGCCCACGGGAATGCCGAGGCTGAAGGGGCTGACGGCGAGGTTCAGGCCGAGGTTGCCGCCGACTTCGACGTTGTTGCCCATGCCCAGGGCGAGGTTGAGGCCGCCGAGGCCCATCAGGGCGTTGCCGTTGGCGAGCACCTGGGCGCGCTCGAGGCCGAGGAAGCTGGTGGGGCGGAATGCGTCGTCTCCGCTCGCGACCCCTTCGTTCGCGGACGTGGCCGCCGCCGCGGCGCTCGCGCGCGGGGCGCTGGTCTTCATCTGGG
>DATNQJ010000313.1:0-3521 GCA_036704085.1 Stenomitos sp. | reverse complement strand
TGCCGACCCAGCTGACGGCAAGGACGAAGGTGGCGGCCGCCAACAGGATGAGCGACGCCATGGTGGCCCAGAACGCGTAGAAATTGAGGCGCTTCAGTGTCATCCTGCCTTCCTGAGGGACATCAGTCCCCTTATACCATTGATTCAGGCGTTTTATGCGGCGACAATCACACCCTAACCTTCTTATGACGGTTGGTTCCGGGCTCGTGCGGGTATGATCACCGTATGGCTACGCTGTCGACCCCGAAGTTGCTCCGCGAGCGGGTGCTGTCCTTTCTGAAGAGCCAGGCCGCCGATGGCTTCCAGGAGGCCGTCGACGTCCAGGTCGGGTTATTCGGCCAGGCCCTTCTGATCTCGTCGGTCTTTTCGCTGTCCATGATTGCCCTGGCCCTGCATGGGGCCGCGGGGGACGATCCGGAGTGCGCGGCCATCGTGAGCCGGGAGGCCGACCTGCTCGCCAAGCTCGCGGACGAGGCGGGCTGGCGCTACTTCAATCTCTTTGCGGACATCCCGCCGGACACCGATGACCTGGCCCAGGCGATCGCCCTGTTGGTCGCCGCCCGCCACCCGGAGCGCGACGGACTCCTGAAGGGGCCCCTGGAGCGCCTGGAGCGCAACCGGGTCGTGCCGGGGCGCTTCCGGACGTGGTTGGTCGGCTCCGAGGCGGAGGCCGCCGCAGCGGACGCGCAATGGGTCGCCGGCCGCGATCCGGTCCATGTCGAGGTGGTGGCGAACGTCCTCAACGCCGTTGCCGGCTATGACCCCGCGCGCTTCCGGGCGGACCTGGTCGCGGGCGCGGACTGGCTCGTCGCGCATCAGCGCGCCGGGTTGTGGGAAAGCTACTGGTACTATGGCCACGGCTACGGGACGCACCTGGTGCTCCGGCTGCTCTCCGCCCTCGAGCGGCTGCGTCCCGAGCTGGGGGAGCGGTTCGCGCCCGCACGCGAGGCCGCCCTGGACGCGATCCTCGCGAGCCAGGGCCCGGACGGCGGATGGGAGGCTCGCTGCGCCCCGACCGGCTTGACGGAGCATGGGATCGAGTGGCGGCCCACCGGCTCGGGGGCGCTCGAGACGGCCCTGATGCTCAGTGCGCTCGGGACGCTCGGGTGGCCAGAGGGGGCGGCACCCGCGGTCGAAAGGGCGTTGGGCTTTTTGGCCGACCGCCAGGATCCGGATGGCGGGTTTGCGGCGGAACCCTACTTCTTCACGCTCGGCATGGCGCCGCACCAGAGCCGCTGCCTCACCAGCGCTGCGGTGCTGTCATCCGTATCGTTTAGTAATCATGCCCATGGTTAGCCTGCTTGTCATCGCGGGTATGGTGGGTGAGGGCTTAGAAAGTTGGGTCAATTCCTGAACGGCAGCGTATAATGGCAGCAGCAATCCAATCGTACCAATCGGGAGAGGGATCTTCGTTGGAGACATTCAAGCAAAGCATCGAATCAGCGGGAGACATTACCTTCCTGAAGCCCGAGGGGTTCATCGACGCCCACACGGCCCCGGAATTGGAAAAGGTCCTCAATGAGTTGCTGGCCCAGCATCGCTACAAGGTGGTGCTGGACTGCCAAAACATGGAGTACATCTCGAGCGCGGGCCTGGGCGTGCTGATGGGAGCCATCAGCACCTTCCGGCAGAACAAGGGCGACATGAAGCTCGTCCAGTTGCCGCCCAAGGTCTTCAAGGTGTTCGATCTGCTCGGGTTCACCAAGTTGTTCGAGATCTTCGATTCGAGGGGCGAGGCGATCGCCGCCTTCCAGGAGAGCTAGGAGCCATGGGCGAGTCCGCGCACCAGTTCGAGGCCACGTTCCGCAACGACACGGCGAATCTCTCCGAGATTCGCCTCTTCGTGCGTGACAAGGCGCGGACGGTGGGCTTCCCCGAGGAGTCCATCGACAGCATCGAACTGGCCGTGGACGAGGCATGCGCCAACATCATGGAGCATGCCTACCCGCCCGGCGTCATGGAGCCCGGCCTGCACCTGGTCATCCAGTACGAGGCCGACAAGTTCACCGTCATCATCTCCGACCGCGGGGAAACCTTCGATCCGGGCAAGATCAAGCCGCCCGTGATGAAGGAGTACATCTCCGAATACCGGGTCGGCGGTCTCGGCATCTACCTCATGCGCACCCTGATGGACCAGGTGGATTACCACATCCAGCCGGGCATCAAGAACGAGGTCCGCATGGTCAAGTTCCTACCTGCTATTTCACATTGCTCTTAACCAGCCTCCAGAATCCCAAGCTCAAGGCCCTCCGCTCGCTGCACTCCAAGAAAGGACGCAAGCAGGCGGGGCAGTTCATGCTGGAGACGACCAAGCTCGTCCAGGAGGCGCTTCAGAGCCGCTGGCCGCTCGAGGAGGTCTTCGCCACCGAGGAGTGGATCGCCAAGTACGGAGCACCCTCGGAGGTGCCCGTGACGCTGGTGGCCGAGCGCCTGTTCTCGCAACTGGTGACCACCGAGACCCCGGAAGGGGTGGTGGCCGTGGCGCGCTTGCCGCGGGAGACCGAGCTGCCGGAGCCGACCCGTACGGCCTTCTACGTGGTGGCGGACGCCCTCCAGGACCCGGGTAACCTGGGGACCATCATCCGAACAGCGGACGCCGTGGGGGCGTCGGCGGTGCTGGTGGGCCCCGGGACCGTGGACCCGTACTCTCCGAAGGTGGTGCGGGCGACCATGGGCTCGCTGTTCCACCTGCCGGTGCTGGTGCGACCGGCGCTCTATGAGGACCTCCGTGAGCTCAAGGATCGCGGAGTGGCCCTCTACGCGACGGCGCTGAGGACCGAACGTTCCCTGTATGACCTGGACCTGGCGGGCCCCTTGGCCTGGCTGGTCGGAAACGAGGGGGCGGGGCTCACGCCCGAGGCGGTGGCGCTTGCGACCGAGGCCGTCTCCATTCCCATGCCGGGCCAGGCCGAGTCGCTCAATGCGTCGGTCGCCACGTCCGTGTGCCTGTACGAGACGCTGCGGCAGCGCCTCTCGAAGCGGGTTTGGTTCCCATTCATGGGGCCTCCGGGCCCGTCATCTTCCTTGTAATGAACGTACGTACCAGATGATGCCCCAGCGCTCGTCCGGGCTCAGCTTCTTGCGGAAGCTCGGCATGGTCGAGAAGCCGTTGGTGATGCGCATGTAGATGTCGCCATCGGACATCGCTCGCGCGTGCGCGTCGGTCAGGTCGCGCGGGCGCGGGGCGTAGACTTCGCCGACCGGGCCGTCCCCCTTGCCGCCGAGGCCGTGGCAGAAGGAGCAGTAGTCTCGGAAGCGGACGGAGCCCAGTTGGTCCACTGCCGCCGTGCGGGCGACGGGGTTGGACGGTGTTGCCGTGAGGGGATAGGCCCAGGGGCGTGGCGGCGCCATGGGGATGGAGCCGCTTGCCGGCATGAGCGGGTCTTCCTGGGATCGGATCGAGGGCTGGTCGGCCATTTGGCCGGAACAGGCGGTCAGGAGGAGGGTGAGTCCGGCAATGAGGAGACTCGTTCTACCCCCCCTCCCCCCCCTGCTAGGGGGGGCTCCCCTGCTTCGCAGGG
>DATNQJ010000312.1:0-4576 GCA_036704085.1 Stenomitos sp. | reverse complement strand
AAGACGGCGAGGAAGAGCTGAATGCCCAGGTTTCGGGCTTCCTGGCTGGTGATGACGAGCACCACCTCGGAGAGCACGAGCAGGGAGCCGCCGCAGATGGCCGCGAGCGGAACCTGCTTGCCGCCAAGCTTGGCCACCCAGCGCGAAAGGTAGGGAGCGCGGGCGATCTTGTGCGGCTGGAAGAGCCGCAGCAGGATGACGCCCAGGCTGTAACTCACCATGACGGCCAGGAAGGCCATCCCGTAGACCTCGCCCAGCTGATTGACGCTGCCCGGCAGGGCCAGGAGGATGAGCAGGCTCAGGACCATGAAGGGCAGGGCCACGAAGGGATAGCCCTTGAACATGGGCACCTGGCGGGTCCACTTCCGCAGGACGACCGAGGGCAGGTTACCCTGCTTGCCCATGGTGGTCATGAGTCCCGTGGCCCCCGCGTAGGCCGTGTTGACCGCCGCGAACAGCGTGAGGCAGGCGTCGATGACCAGGATGTAGAGCAGCGGCTGACCACCGACCGCCTTGGCGAGCCCCGAGAGCAGGTTGTCCTTGTACAGCGCCAGATCCGTGTCGCTCAAGAGCGTCAGGCAGAGCATGGAGCTGATGGGGGCCGTGATGCTGACCAGCACGACGATGGTCAGGTAGATCTTCTGGATGGCGCGCCAGGTGGGGCGTTCCAGCTCCTCGACGATCTGGGCCGCCGTCTCGAAGCCCGTGATGCCCAAAAACGCCGCCGCGAAGCCGAGCAAGGCCCCCTGCGGAGCCAGGTTCGTCAGCCCGTGACCCAAGCGGCCCCAGTCGGCCCCGTGGGTCAGGGAGACCCAAAGGCCCCAGACGTCGATGACCAGCAGCAGCAGGAAATGGAAGCTGGCGAAGCCGAAGACCAGCTTGGCCGATTCCTTGATGCCGATCATGTTGAGGAAGGCAAAGCCCAGGATCGGGATGGCGGCCACCACCACCACGAGCCAAGTGGGCCAGCTGCCGGCCGGCCACAGGGACGAGAGGTAGTAGGCGCCGGATAGGGCGCTCACCACTCCGGTCGCAAGGTAGGAGAGGATGGTGAGACTCCCCACGACCAAGCCGGCCCGCCGGCCGACCGTCTGAAGGAGCATGGTGTAGGCGCCGCCGTTGATGGGCGTGACGGCGGTCCCTTCCTGGTAGGTCGCCTTGAAGAGCCACATGGCGATGGCGACCAGCAAGATGAAGAAGGGGGCCGCGAAGCCCACATGCGGAAACAAGACGCCGGTGCTGTAAAAGACCGACGTCCCGATGTCGGCCCCCACGATGCCGGCGGCGAGCCACCAGGTCAACTGCGCATGTGACTTGGGCAACGGGGCGGTCGAGCCGGCAGGCTCGGTTATTTGGGCGCTCATGCTAGCCTACCAGCGTCTGGCGAAGCTGGTCTTCCTTACCTTGTAGGGTCATGGCGAACACCTCGTCTCCCGGCTCGAGAGTCGTCTCGCCGGTGGGGATCAGCGTCTGGTTGTTGCGCCAGATGGCCGCGAGGATCGCCCCTTCGGGCAGATCCAGCTTGCGCAGGGGGGTGCTGATGACCGGAGAGGTGGGCGGAATCACGACCTCGACCATGGCCATACGGCCGTGCCAGGTGAAGAGGGTGGCGATGTCGTGGGGCACGATCTCGTACTCGATGGCGCGGGTCACCATGGAGGTGACGCTGATCATGAAGTCGACGCCCGCGAGCTTGAAGAGGTCCTCGTTGCGCGGGTCGTTGACGCGCGCCAGGGCGCGCTTTACCCCGTAGAGGTCCTTGGCCATCTTGCAGAGGATGTAGTTGTCCTGGTCCCGGCCGGCCACGGCCACCACGACGTCCACGCGGCCGATCTCGGCCCGCTTGAGCAGCTCGGGGTTGGTCGCGTCACCGGCGAGCACGACGACCTCTTCGAACTCGTCGACCACCATGGAGCAGACGCGCTGGTCGCGCTCGATGAGGGCCACCTCGTGGCCCCGGCCCAGCAGGGTGCGGATCAGGTGCAGGCCAATCTTGCCGCCACCGGCGATGAGGATGTACATCTACTGCACCTCGCCCTTCTGGGCGCGCAGCGCGGTCTCGAGCGCATTGGTCGCCTCGATGACCGGACTGATGACGTCATAACCCTGCGCACGGTAGGCGTCCACCAGCTGCGGCTGGTCGATGCGCACCGTGACGTTCTCGATGTGGAACTGCAGCCGCGCCACGTCGGCGGCCATCATGTTGGTGTTCTCGTCACGCGACACGCACACGACCGCCGAGGCGCGCTCGATCCCGGCGCGCTTGAGGACGTTGGCGTCGATCTCCATCCCGACGATGGTCTTGCCGTGGAAATCGCGCGGCAGGTGGTTCTGGAAGTTCTCACGGAGGTGGTCCACGACGACCACGTCGTAGCCCGAGGTCGAGAGTCGATTGGCAAGGCTGGCGCCAAGGCGGCCGCAGCCGATAATTAAAATCATCGTTCCATCTATCATTCGGGGATCGGACGGTTACAAAACTTGGTGACGAACAGCCGTCCGCCCCCCAGGGGGGCCTGAATCGGATTACTATAATCCTCTCCTTTTCCGTAAGCAAGCATCGAGGAGCCTTTGGGCCCAGGGCGCGGCATTCGTCCATCCGTTGAGCCTCGTTCGCCGGGGGATTAGGATGGGGACGGGGACGGACGGGGAGGAGGCGCGGATGCCTGAGGTCGTCTGGTTCAAGGACCTCGCGAAGGACGATGCGGCGATCGCCGGGGGCAAGGGGGCCAACCTGGGCGAGCTGGTCCGAGCGGGCCTGCCGGTGCCCGCGGGCTTCGTGGTCACGGCCGACGCCTATCGGCGCGCCCTCGAGCAGACCGAGGCCAGCGCGGAGCTGCGCAACCTGCTCGCGGATCTCGACGTCCAGGATACGACTCAGCTCAACCTGGCCGCCGAGCGCGCCCAGAAGCGCGTCCTGGAGGTGGAGCTGCCCGAGGACCTCCGCCAGAGCATCCTGGAGGCCTACCACACCCTGTCCGAGGGGGGCGCGACCTTCGTCGCCGTCCGCTCGTCGGCCACCATGGAGGACTCGGCAAAGGCCTCGTTCGCGGGCATGAACCGAAGCTTCCTCAACGTCTACGGCGACGACGACCTGCTCCAGCGGATCCGGGAGGTCTGGGCCTCGCTCTACGGGGCGCGGGCGGTCTACTACCGGGCAGAGCAGGGAATGTCCGGGGATCCGGCCATCGCGGTGGTCGTCCAGCGCATGGTCGATGCCGAGAAGAGCGGGGTGCTCTTCACCGTCAACCCCACCACCGAGCGCGTCAACGAGATCGCGCTGGACGCCGCCTTCGGCCTGGGGGAGGTGGTGGTGGGCGGCGAGGTGACCCCCGACCACCTGGTGGTGGACAAGGTGACGGGCAAGGTCCTGGAGCGGGAGATCGGCTTCAAGGACTTCAAGCTGGTGCGCGGCGAGCTCGGCGAGAGCCAGCGGATCCCGCTGTCGGACGAGGAGGCGCAGCAGCCGGTCCTCACGCGCGACGAGATCAACGGTCTGGTGCAGCTGGCCGTGCGGGTCGAGGACCACTACGGCACGCCGCAGGACCTCGAGTGGGCGATTGAGGGCGGCACCGTCCACCTGGTGCAGAGCCGCCCCATCACCACCCTCAAGGGCAAGAAGCCGGAGGCCCGAGTGACGGCCGGCCGGGAGGCCCTGGTGCGCGGCCTGGGGGCGAGCCCCGGATTGGCGGTCGGGCGGGTGCGCATCCTGCGCGACCTCTCGGAGGCCGACCGGCTGCAGCAGGGGGACGTGCTGGTGACGCATATGACCTCGCCCGACTGGGTGCCACTCATGAAGCGGGCGTCGGCGACGGTGACGGATGCGGGCGGGCTGACCTCCCATGCGGCGATCGTGAGCCGCGAGATGGGCCTGCCTTGCATCGTGGGCACCCACGACGCCACCGAGCGGCTGTTCGACGGAGAGCTCGTGACGGTGGACGCCTCGCACGGGGTGGTGCTCAAGGGACGCATCACGGACGGTCATGGCCCCCGGCCGGCGGAGCCCGAGAAGGCGATCGCCCTCCCCGACGTCACGGCGACCAAGCTCTACGTCAACCTCGCCGAGCCCGACCAGGCGCGGTCGGTCGCCCAGCTGCCGGTTGACGGGGTGGGTCTCCTGCGGGCCGAGTTCATGCTCCTGGACGTGCTGGACAACCTGCATCCGCGGGCCTTCGTGGCCGAGTGCGGCGACGAGAGCTTCGTGAACCGCCTGGCCGAGGGCTTGAGGACGTTTGCGAGTGCCTTTCAGCCCCGTCCGATCATCTACCGGGCCTCAGACTTCCGATCCAACGAGTATCGCCACCTGGAAGGAGGCGAGGAGTTCGAGCCGACCGAAGAGAACCCCATGATCGGCTACCGCGGGGCCTTTCGGTACGTGCAGGAGCCGGACCTGTTCAAGCTGGAGCTCGCAGCGATCGCCAAGGTCCGCGACGAGGGCTTCGAGAACCTGCACCTGATGATTCCCTTCGTGCGGACGCTGTGGGAAGCGCAGGCGTGCATGGAGCTCGTCGCGGCGAGCCCCTTGGGCAAGATGCGTCACTTCGAGCGGTGGGTGATGGCCGAGGTGCCCTCGGTGGTC
>DATNQJ010000311.1:0-6353 GCA_036704085.1 Stenomitos sp. | reverse complement strand
GACCTACTACTACGGCATGAACGGGCCGGTCTTCTGATGCGATTCCCGACCGTGCAGGCCGTGCTCCTCCTCGTGCTCCTGGGGGGATGTGCCGGGTCCGACCCGGACCCCGTCGCCGTGCGCCCATCGGCCCGTCCGACGCCGACGGCCATGGCCACGCCGACTCCGCGTCCGTCCCCCGCGGCCACTCCGTCGCCGAGTCCGAGCCCTTCTCCCACGCCGACCGACGTCCCGCTCGTGATCCCCGTCGTCGAGGCCACTCCGGCTGAGCCCATCGAGCAACCCAGCTACGACCCTCTCCCGGACGACGGGCCCCAGTTGGACGTGCTCACCCGCGGAAATAGCCGCTAAGGTAGGGAGAGCCCCCAGTCATCGATGGGCCCTCACTCAGCCACCCGAACGAAACGGCCCGGCGTCTCCGCGTCGGCCCCCTGTACTGGCACAAATAGGAGGCGCGCCCCCTCGATTCGAGGGGGCGCGCCTTGGTCTTGCGATGGAAGGGTATTAGTTCTTCTTGCCGTTGCCGGGGTTCGACGAGTCGACCTTACCAGGATCGTTTCCGTTGCCGTTGTCGTCATGCACCTGCGAGTTGCCCGAGCCGGAATTGTTACCGTTTCCGCTGTTGCCATTGCCGTTGCCGTTGTTGCCGGCAGTGTTGGCACTCGCGTTCTGGCTTTGGGGCTCGAATACCTCGAAGGTGGTGCTGACCGAGACGGGATCCGAGAAACCGTCGGTGACCGTCGCGGTCACCGTGACCGAACCCGGCGTCGAGGGGGCCGTCCAGGTCGCGCTGGCGCCCGAACCGCTCACCGTCCCGGCGGTGGCGGACCAGGTCCAGGTGAGCGCATCCCCGTCGGCGTCCGTCGCCGGGGCCGTCATGTTGAGCGTCCGCTCGATCTTCACGCGGGGCGGCAGATCGCTGCTGTCGGCCATGGTGAGCCCCCCCATAACCGGAGCGACGTTGGGGACGACGACCGTCCGGGTGACGGTGGCCGCGCCGCCGTGACCGTCGTTGGCGATCGCATTGAGCTCGTAGGTGCCGGGGCGCGCGGGGGCGGTCCAGGTGGTGGCGATCGAGGCGGGCTGCTCACCGGTCACGGTCTTGCCCTCGGTCGTAGTGAAGCTGCCGCCGGTGGCCTCGAAGCGCCAGGAGACGTCGTCCCAGTTCTCATCCGTGGCCGAAGCCGTGAGCGCGACGCTCTCACCGCGCTTGACCTGCTCGGGGGTCTCCGAGAGCGAGACCACAGGGGGCAGATTGGGAACCGTGAAGGTCAAGGAGCCGGGAGCGGTGGTCGTGAAGTAGCTATCCTCGACGCTCAAGCCCACGGTGTAGGTGCCCGAGGGACGCGGCGCGGTGATCGTGGCCTCGGAGGCGTTGCCCGAGATGCTGCCGCCGCTGACGGTCCAATGAGCCTTGAGGGCGTCGCCGTTCAGGTCGCCCGTCTCGGCGGCCACCACGCCCGTGTGGGCGGGCAGGATCTCGTCCGGGGCGCTCAGGCGATTGATGGCGGGGGGGACCTGAGGCAGCGCGGGTGTCGCCGAGGCGGCGAACAGACGGCCCGAGAAACCACCGACGAGGCTCTGCGGAGTGAAGTCGAAGCGGGTCTCGCCGCGACGGTAGTTGGCCGGCAGGGCGGTCTGACGGAGACCGACGAAGAGCCAATCCCGCTTGGCGGTCGTGGAGGCCTGCGAGCCGGCCGCGAAGAAGACGGGATCGGTGATGCCGAGGGAACCGCCGGGCTTGCCCTTGGTCGAGAAGTAATAGGTGTAGGCCGCGCCGGGCACCTGGACGACCGCCGTGCCATCGGAAGCATCTCCGTCGAGCACCACGAAGGTGGCCCCCTGGCGCACCGTCAGCGTGAAGGGCTTGTTGTCCGCATAGTACACGACGTTGAGCTTGCCCGGATCGTCACCCTGCCGGTTGAACTCGAGGTTGAGCGCCTCTCCCTTGGGAAGCGAAGCCGCCGTGGGGATGGCCGTGGTCGGTAGGTTCGGCTTCAGCTCGAAGGCGCCGCCATCGGCGACGGTCAGCACGGACTGGACCTGGCGGGCGGCCACGACGGCGGCCGGCCCCGCGGCGGGGGTCTGGGGTGCAACCGCAGGGGTCGCGCAGCCCGCGACCAGCACGGACAGGGCGAAGTAGGGGGCGAGGCGGCGAATGGCGATCATGGAGGCTCCTCAATCTAAAACTGTAGAAATTTGGTTAAAGGATTGTTTCAAAACGATTAAGGAAATCGTAGGTCATGCCCCCCATCAATGTAAATAGGTTATAAGATCGCTAATCATTTGTTTCGTAAGCGTGTGCGTGGAGTTTTTGTGAAGAATCGGGGCGGTAACATTACCGCCCCGATTCTTCACGAAAAAAGGGCGGGCCGTGCGGCCCGCCCTTCGTTTGAGTGCTTAGCGCTTGTCCATCGCCACGTAGGAGCGCTCCTTGGCACCGGTGTAGTCGGTGTCGGGGCGCATCAGGCGGTTGTTGGCATACTGCTCGAGGACGTTGGCCGACCAGCCGGCGATGCGGCTCACCGCGAAGATCGGGGTGTACAGGTCGAGGGGGATGCCCATCGTGTAGTAGGCCGAGGCCGAGAAGAAGTCGACGTTGGGGTCGAGGCCCTTCTCTTCGCGGACCATCCGCTCGATCTTCTCGGACATGTTGTACCACTTGAGCTCGCCGGCGCGTTCGCCCAGCTCGCGCGAGATGCGACGCAGCACGGTGGCGCGGGGATCCATGGTCTTGTAGACCCGGTGGCCGAAGCCCATGAAGCGCTGCTTCTTGGCCATGCCTTCCTTGATGTAGCTCTCCACCTTCGACTCCTCGCCGATGTCGAGCAGCATCTTCATGACTTCGGTGTTGGCGCCGCCGTGCAGGGGCCCCTTGAGGGTGCCGACCGCCGAGGTGATGGCCGAGTAGAAGTCCGAGAGGGTCGAGGCCGTGACGCGGGCCGCGAACGTCGAGGCGTTCATCTCATGGTCCGCATGCAGGATGAGGGCCACGTCCATGGCATGGGCGTAAACGTCGTTGGGCTCGTCGCCGCTCAGCATGTAGAGGAAGTTGGCCGCGTGGCTCAGGTCGGCGCGCGGGGCGACGGGATCCTTGCCGGTGCGGATGCGCTCGAAGGACGCGACGATGGTGGCCACCTGGGCCGTCAGGCGCAGAGCCTTACGGCTGTTGGCCTCCGTGGTGTTGACCTCGGCCTCGGGATCGAAGAACGAAAGCGCCGACACCGCGGTCCGAAGGGCCGCCATGGGGTTGGCATCCTTGGGCATGAGGCGGATGACGTCGAGGACCTGGTTGGGCAGCGCGCGAGAGGCCGCCAGGGTCGCCTTCAACTCGGCCAGCTGATCCTTGGTCGGCAGTTCGCCGTGGAACAGCAGATAGACCACCTCTTCATAGGTCGAGTGCTCAGCCAGTTCGTGGATGTTGTAGCCACGATACATCAGCTTGCCCTCGGTCCCGTTGATCGAGGTGATGTTCGAAATGGCCACTACGACCCCTTCAAGGCCGGGGAAGTAGGGTTTCGAGGGAACGACCTTCTCAGCCATCATAATCCGTCATCCTTTCGGTCCGTGCGGTTTTGGCCTGCTGGTGGATCCCGTCCGCGGGGGATGCCCGCGTCCGAGTCAGCGAAGCCCGGGTTTATTTTTGGCGCGAGGCGGCCTTCCCGACCGAACCGGCCCGCCCGTAGGCGACCGGAGAAGTGGGTCAGGCGGCACTCAAATACGCTCCGTAAAGCAGGTGACCTTCATTCTAGCATTTGTTGCGAGAGACGACAAAGGCCCTCCGGAAGCGTCATCATTGGTATTGCCTAATTTGTAAAGTTTTGAGAAGATCGATCTATTGCGTTGCATCGCTTCCCGATCGACAGGAGGCTCTAAATGGGCTTGGACGACGATTTGCTCAGCTGCCTGGCGCTGGAGCGCCAGGCCCACGCCCTCTACACCCAGTGGGGCAGCTCGGTGGGGCATGGGGGCACGCTCACCGAGATGCTCAGCCGGCTCGCGGATCAGAGCGACCGCCACCGGGCCTCGCTCTGGGACCTGGCCCTGAGGCACGACGTGACGCCCCCGCCCCGCCACGAGCTCGACCTCGATCCGCGCGGCGCCTACATCGAGCACGCCAAGGCCACCCTGCGCAGGGCGATCGCCGAGCTCAGCGCCCTGGCCGAAGACCTCGAGCCGTATAGCCGGTCGTTGGTCGAGCGCATGCGCAACGAAGATGAAGCCCAGCTTCGGCAACTGCTCATCCTGTCGCCCGAGCCCGCCCTCTCCACGACCCTCGGCCACGAGCGCCGCGAGCCCAAGCTGCACTCCAGCGAGCCCCGCTGGCGGCCCGGGATGGGGTAGCGACCTGTCCAAGACGGCCCGCACGCCCGGTTTTGAGAGACGCTCTAATCGGCCTCTGACGCGGCTTTACAGCCTCCCTGACGCTCGCTATAATCAAAGAAGAGTTTTAAAGATAGATTAAAGCCACCCACGAACCCGTCATGGAACCTATCATCGCACCGGTTTGGATCGCTGTGCACGCCGTCGGAGGAGCCGTCTTGACTACCGAAACCCTTACCCCTCCCGAGCTCGATGTCCTCACCCAGGGGGCTGTGGACATCCTGCCCCAGGGGGGGCTGGAGGCCAAGCTCAAGGAGGGCCGTCCCCTCCGCATCAAGTTGGGCTTCGATCCCACCAAGCCGGACCTGCACCTGGGTCACGCGGTGGTCCTGAACGCGCTCCGGCGCTTCCAGGATTACGGTCACCAGGTCGTGGTCATCATCGGGGACTTCACGGCGCGCATCGGCGATCCCACGGGCAAGGAAGCCACGCGGCCGCCCCTCTCCGAGGACGAGATCGTCGAGAACGCCAAGACCTACCTCAACCAGCTGAGCCTGTTGCTCGACCTCACCAAGGCCGAGGTCCACTACAACGGCGAGTGGCTCGACAAGCTGACCTTCACCGACACCATCCGCCTGGCGGCCCACACGACGGTCGCCCAGATGCTCGCCCGTGAGAACTTCGCCAAGCGCTTCGAGCGCAACGACTCCATCGCCCTGCACGAGTTCCTGTACCCGCTGATGCAGGGCTACGACTCGATCGCCATCAAGGCGGACGTGGAGCTCGGCGGCACCGATCAGAAGTTCAACCTGCTCATGGGGCGGCAGCTCCAGGAGGCCTACGGTCAGTGCCCGCAGGTCGTCATGACCTTTCCCATCCTCGAGGGCACTGACGGCATCCAGAAGATGTCCAAGTCCCTGGGCAACTACATCGGCCTCACGGATGCTCCGGAGGACATGTACGGAAAGGTCATGTCCATCCCGGATGCCCTGCTGGAGAACTACTATCGCCTGGCCTCGGGTCTGCCGCTCGGCGAGATCCTGGCGCTGCTCGCCGACCTCAAGGCCGGCACCCTGCACCCGCGGGATGCCAAGATGCGCCTCGCCAAGGCCATCGTCACGCGCTACCACGGCGCCGAGGGCGGCCAGCGCGGAGAGGATGCCTTCGTCAAGCAGTTCCAGCAGCGCCAGCTGCCGGAGGACATCCCAATGGTCGCCCTCTCGAGCCTGGCCGAAGCGCAGGACGGCTCCATTCCCCTCGTCGCCCTCATGACCGGCGCCAACCTCGCCGCCAGCAGCAGCGAGGCCCGTCGCCTGGTGCAACAGGGCGGCGTCAAAGTGCACCGCGGCGAGACGCCCGAGACCATGCAGGACTTCCAGCAACTCGTCGAGATTCCGGCCGACGGCCTCATCGTCCAGGTCGGCAAGCGCCGTTTCGCCAAGATCACGAGGGACTAACCCATGGCCGTGAACGCGACCCCGCCGACGTCCTCGTTACCGGCCGCCCTGCTCGACCTCATTCCGAACGAGGCCCATCGGCGCTGGATCGTGAACCTCGCGCGCCACATGTCCTTCCTGGCGGACATGATCCCCGCGGACCTGCTCATCTACGTCCCCACGGCGGATCAGCGGCTATTGGCCATCGCCGAGGCCAAGCCTACCGTGCGCGAGAGCTTCTACCTGCGCTCCCAGGTGGGCCAGGTCATCGAGGCAGAGTCGGCGAGCGCCCTGTTCACGGCCCTCAAGTCGGGCGAGATTACCCCGGGGGCGCTCGGCAAGGTCGTCAACGGCCAACCCATGAGCCAGATCGTCTATCCCCTGTCGCATCAGGGGGAAACGTGCGGCGTGCTGGTGGTCGAGCGCAACCTCTACGAGGAGCTCAAGCACACCGAGGAAAAGCGCCAGCTCTACCGCACGGCCATCGAGCGCGGCGTGCTCACCCTCATTGCCAAGGCCCGCACCTGCGACATCGCGCTGCCCTCCATCCAGCCCGGAGACGGCCTCTTGCTCATCAACCAGTCCGGAGTCATC
>DATNQJ010000310.1:0-3849 GCA_036704085.1 Stenomitos sp. | reverse complement strand
CTGCAACAAGAGGTGGGTGCCGTCCGGCACCACGACGTCCAGGGCCGGCTCCCGCTTGAGGAGCTGCTTGGCGATCTTCTCGGTCAGGGCCCCCTGCAGCACGAGGCAGCGGGCACCCTGGGGCAGCCACCGGACGAGCTCCTCGCCCTGCTCGAGGACCGTCGAGCCCGTCCAGGGGCTGAACGTGCCCGCGGCATCGAGCGCCCCGGTCGTCTCCGGCAGGTCCGCGTAGGGCGGCGCCTCCAGGCTCAGGTACCGGGTCTGCGCCACCGTGTGGGCGGCCACCTCCGCGGGGTCCTCACTGAACGAGAGGCCCGTCGCGAGCACCACCCCATCGGCGACCTCGCCCGAGGCAGAGGCCCGCCGGTCAATGGCCCCATCGACGAAGACCTGGCGGGCACCGTGCTCGCGCAGGATCCGGATCAGGGCGACGGTGTCCTGGACCGTGACGGGTCCTGCTACCTCAACCTGCCCCGGACCGAGGACTTCATAAATGCCTACTGGGCCGATGGCGGTGCGGAACGGGGTCCGGGCGACCTCGCGCATGCGCGCCTGGGACCGCTTCGCGGAGAGCGCGGCGGTCGCCACGAGCGTGCCCGGCGGCGGGGTGATGCGGGGCTTGGGCCGATCGGTGATGACGTCGATGTCCTCGCCGTCCCGCCCGACCGACGTCAGGCCCATGCGGACGCCCTGGGCCTCGAAGCGGTCGATGAGGTGGTTGAGACAGGTGGTCTTGCCGACGTTTTTGGCCGTGCCCACGATGGAGAGGGTCGCATGGGGCCGGCAGAGATCGAACAGCGTCATGGGGTGCCACTTCCTAGGACTGAATCTCTGGATCGTATCATGCCGGGACCGGTTCTGTAGAGCGCTCTTAACGGCTGCTGACGGGGAGCGGCAGCTTGCGATCACGGTCTATTCGCGATAAACTAGAGGTCCCAACGGCCGCTCGCGCTGGGCGCGCCGTCCCCACCCACGATAGGTCCACGACGATGGCTCACACCGAAGCCGCCCGGCTTTCGTACGACCCGGCCTTCGGGCACGGCGACACTCCTCACTACGGCCTCTGATTGGCGGCACGGTCTTTCCGTTCGCCCGTTTTCGCCTGTGATTGAAGGAGATCGCCATGCAGGTCATCGACCCGTCCGTCGCCCCCTACACCGAAGAGACCATCACCCACATCAAGCCGCCCGCGCCCCCCGAGGCCTTCGCCCACAAGAACCTCCTCCAGGGTGAGTTCTGGCGCAAGGTGCCGGCTTACAAGGATGTCGACGAGGAGACCTTCCTCAACCACATCTGGCAGGGCAAGAACTCGATCACCACGCCCGAGAAGCTGCTCGAGACCATCCAGGACCTCGCCCCGGCGTCCTTCATCGAGGATGCCCGCCTCGGCTTCGCCAAGGCGCCCATGGCCGTTCGCGTCTCGCCCTACATGATCGCGAACATCGACTGGACCGATCCGAACAACGACCCCATCCGCACCCAGTTCCTGCCGATCTCGTCGCGGATGCTGCCCGACCACCCCATGCTCACGCTCGACTCGCTGCATGAGCAAGAGGACGCCCCCACGCCGGGCCTGACCCACCGCTACCATGACAAGGCGCTGTTCCTGCCCCTCGACATCTGCCCGGTGTACTGCCGGTTCTGCACCCGCTCGTACGCGGTCGGCCTCGACACCGAGACCGTCGAGAAGGTCCAGCTCTCGCCCTCGCCCACCCGCTGGGCCAAGGCCTTCAAGTACATCTCGGAGCGTCCCGAGCTCGAGGACATCGTGATCTCGGGCGGCGACACCTACCAGCTCGCCGCCAAGAACATTCGCCTCATCGGCGAGACCCTGCTCAAGATGGACAACATCCGCCGCATCCGCTTCGCCACCAAGGGCCCGGCGGTCATGCCCATGAAGATCCTGAGCGACAACGACTGGTTCAACGCGATCGCCGACGTCGCCGCGATGGGCCGCCAGATGGGCAAGGAGGTCGTCCTCCACACCCACTTCAACCACCCCAACGAGATCACCTGGATCACGGAGAAGGCGATGCGTCGCTTCTTCGAGGCCGGCGTCTACGTCCGCAACCAGACGGTGCTCCAGCGCGGCGTCAACGACAAGAAGGAGACCATGCAGCTCCTGGTCAAGCGCCTGGGCCACGTGAACGTGCACCCCTACTACGTGTACATGCACGACATGGTCAAGGGCGTCGAGGACCTGCGCACCACGGTCCAGACCGGCCTCGAGATCGAGAAGTGGGTGCGCGGCACCACCGCGGGCTTCAACACGCCGACCTTCGTCTGCGACGCGCCCGGCGGCGGCGGCAAGCGCGACATCCACTCCTTCGAGTACTACGACCGCGAGAACGGCATCGCCGTCTACACGGCCCCGAGCGTCAAGCAGGACCAGTCCTTCCTCTACTTCGACCCGATCGATCAGCTCAGCCGTGAGGCGCAGGCCCGCTGGGCCAACCCGACCGAGCGCGAGGCGATGATCGCCGAGGCGAAGCGCAAGGCCGGCGTCCGCTAGGCTTCCAACGCACGGCGCGGCCCCCCGAACGGGGGGCCGCGCCTTTTGCGTTCTCCTACCAGATGATCTGGACGGGCGGCTTGGTGGTTGGCTTGCCCTGCGGCTCCGTTTGCGGCTGGGTCTGGACCCGACGGCCCTGCAAAGCGGAGACGATGCGGGCCTGGTCGAAGCCCACGATCGGCTGGCCGTCGATCATCGTGACCGGAGTCCCGCGAAAGCCCTTGCCAAGGAACTCTTGGCGGGCCTGAGGGTCGCGGACCACGTCCTTGACCGTGTAGGGCACTCCCATGCGGGACAGCAGCTCCTTGACCATCCGGCATGGGGGGCATCCTTCCATCGAATAGACGATGACCTCGTTTGCCATGGGACACCTCCCCGTGAAAAACCCTTCACCGGGCTAGATCCTAGCTCCGGTGAAGGGTGGCGGCATCGGGTGGTTGGGCCCTATCAGGCGTGGGGCGTCAGCTTTCGGAACTCGAACGGCTGAGCGCTGCGAGCGGGCGGCGCCTTCTGGAGGACGGGGCGGGGGCTCGCGGCCTCTTCGGTCGGCGGCGTGGGGGCCCAGGCCTGCGGCTTGCTCACCGGGGGCGGCGTGGGTCGCTGGGGCTGCTGCGGCGCCGGGGGCACGTCCTTCGACCCTTCGCCGGAGGGATCGTAGGGATGCTGGGCGTTGAGCTGGTTGGCCTCGCCGGTGACCCCCGCGATCGTCTCCATGCGGGCATGGTTGGTGAGGGCCGCCGATCCGCCCCGGATGGCGCCGGACAGGGCGATGAGCAGGATGGAGAGGGCCGCCACGCCGAGCGCACCCAGGGTGATGGGCTGGGCCATGCCGGCGAGCACCGCGCCAAAGCCCTTGGAGACGAAGCCGAGCGGCTTGGCGAGGGCCAGGAGGGTCGCGCCGCCCGCCATGGTGAGCGCCCCCGCGCCGACGATGTTGCCCATGGTGGTCTTGGCCAGTTGGCTCAGGGTGGCGAAGGCATCCCCGAGGCTCGCCTTGGCGCCTTCGACGACGCCCTCCACGAAGGTCGTCCGCTCGTTCTCGAAGGCCACGAGCTTGCCCTGGCGGCCGTTGATCTCGACGATCGGCTCCTTCTTGGTGTTGCGGAAGGCGAAGTCGAGGCGATCGCCGTACACGACGATGCGCTGGGTCTTGCCCTGATCGTCCTGGACGTTGATGTAGTACTCGTCGAGACCGTTGTCCTTGGTGGCGGCGACGGCCGCGTTCAGGGCCATGTCCTTGCGCACGTGGCCGATGCCCTGGTACTGGACATTCTTGCCGTTGATGCGGATGACGTCGTTACCGTTACCCGAGATGACTGGCATGAAAGGGTCTCTCC
>DATNQJ010000309.1:0-2201 GCA_036704085.1 Stenomitos sp. | reverse complement strand
CCCGATTGGCTCCGACGGGTAGCGGGTCCTCGCTCGGCGCGGTGACGGTCCCCACCCGGTCCAGCACCTGGCGATAGTTCTCGCTCAGCTCGATGAGTTGGCCGATCTGACTGATTTCGCGCTGCCATGCCTCGTGCGCCTCGACATCCGACAGGGCGCTCTGGCGGGCCGGGGCGAAGCGTTCGGCGAAGGCCTGTCGCAACAAGGCCGGAAGCTCGGACCGATGCTCGGGATCGCGTTGCGCCTCGATCCACGCGTAGAGGGACCGGTATCCGGCGCGGGCGCGGTCGGTGACCGCCTCCCCGACGATCTCGAGCTGGTCGGGGTGGTTGAGCCCCGCGTCGGAGGTGAGTTTGTCCGCCAGGCGACCGAGCTGAAGGGGGTTCAGCCCCGTCTCGAGCTCCAGGAGCTCGATCCATTCGTAGCGGCCCGGCGGCAGCTTCCATTCGGGGTGGCAGAGCTTGCAGAGGGTCATGAGGATCCGGACGGCCCGGTTCTGGATCAGGCGGTTGGTGCCCGCATAGACGTACAGGGGAATGCCGAGCTTCGCGAGCCGGTTCTGGAGCCCCCAGAGCAGAAAGGCATCGATGGCGGGCGCCACCAGGGCCACCTCCTCGCGCAGGACTCCTTCATCGAAGCGCTGGGCCAGATCGGCGACCGCCGCATCGAGCATCTCCTCGTAGGCATAGCGGTCGTAGCGAACCAGGACGCCGGGCGGCAACGGGACGGCCTTGGCCCGGTAACCGCCGCGCACTCCCTCGAAGAGGGCTCGGCCCAGGCTTGCCAGTCCGGACTGGGACTCGCTCGAGTCACGAGTGATCAGGGACTGGGTCTCCCAGTCCTCCACCAGCTGCCATGCCCCTTCCGGGTCGGCACCCACGTAGGATCGCAAGCCGCCCAGGATGGGGCCCTCCGAGCCATGATCGGCCTGCAGGGTGGCAAAGATGCGAAGCCCCTCGGCTTCCAGGATCTCGATGAGGCGGTGCCACCGCGGCGGAAGCTCATCCAGGCGCTCGACGAAGACGTGCTGAAGGCGGCTGCACAGCGAGCGACGGTACCGCTCGTCGGCCAGGAGCACGCCCGCGTAGAGATCGAGCTGCAGGGCATAGTCGAGGCACCGGTGCTGCAGCATGCCGTCGATATAGCGCTTCAGGCAGGTCTCCACGCCCTGGAACAGGGGCGAGAGAGGTCCCTTGCCGCCCATGCCGGCATGCAGCCGGCGGGTGATGCCGGCGGCGAGGTCCTGGCTCGATCCGCCGTGAGTCGAGAGCGAGTGGCCGTTCTCGATGCCGCGCGCTAGGGCGTCCAAGAGCTGGATGTTCTGGAGATGCGGCGGGGACTCGCTGTCGGCGAGGCAATTCGACTCGGCGCTGCGGACCTCGGACGTGAAGCGCGTCATGAGGTACTGCGAGAGGTCGATGGCCACCGCATAGGGCTCGGCGTAGCGGCGGGGCCTCTCCTGAGGGCCGCTCGAGACGTAGCCCCAGGCCTCCAGTTGCTCGTCGACCAGGGGCCACCACAGCCTCAGCTCTTCCTTGATGAAGGCGGCCGGGGTATGGACGCGCTGGGCTCCGGTCGCAAGATCCAGGCCCCCGACGGCGGCCATCGGCCGGGCCTCCGGGGCGATGTGGGGCTCGGGGTCGCCCTTGAGCAAGGACGTCCAGCGGGTGCGGGTCGTGCCCTCGAGGAGGACCAGGATGGACTCGCTCGGGATCCCCTGGTTCAAGAGGCCCGTGTAGCGCTCCCAGAGCGCGTCCGAGAGCGCCTCGCGCGGCATGCCGGCAAGGTAGGCGCTGGTCTCGGTCGGGGCGATCGCGCTCATGTGGGGGGCTCGCTGGGTAAATAAGGGAACGTCCCTATCTTAGCAGGCGGGGGTTTGCCGGTTCAAGCAAGCCATGGCGCCATCACGAGGAGGCCTCCGGGACCATGCCGCGCAACCCGATACCCGGCTCACCGTCCGCCGATCCGACCGCTTCCCGGTTGCCGCAGCGGCCCGAGAACCCCTTCGCGGCCGAGGGCGACGCTTGGTCCCGGGCGACCTTCGCCGCTCTGGCCGAGCAGCTGCAGGCGATGGCCGAGGCCACCGAGCAAAAGCTTGCCCAGACGTGGGACGAGGCCTCTCGTGCCGGTTACGACCTGGGCTACCAGACGGGTGCCAGGGAAACCGAGGCGGAGCTGAGGGCCTTCTATGAGGAGGCCCT
>DATNQJ010000308.1:0-3478 GCA_036704085.1 Stenomitos sp. | reverse complement strand
GACGCAGCCCTCGAACACGTCCAAGGAGAGTCGACCCCTATGAGGAAACACACCTGGCAACTGGCAGCCGTCGCTGCCCTGACGAGCCTGCTCGCCTCGACCGCATGCACGAAGACCGGTGGCAAGACCGCCGTCGGAGGTGCGGGAGGCGCCGAAAACCGGGTCGCCCAGGACGCGGCCCAGCGCACGTACGTCGCGCCCGGACAGCTCGACGACTACTACATGTTCTATTCCGGCGGCCATTCCGGCCAGGTGTACGTGGCGGGCCTGCCCTCCATGCGCCACATCGCCACCATCCCCGTGTTCTCGCCGTATTCGGGCACGGGCTACGGCTACGATGACGACACCAAGAAGATGCTTGGGGACTACACCTGGGGCGACGTCCACCACCCGGCGCTCTCCAAGACCAAGGGCGACTACGACGGCCGCTGGCTGTTCGTCAACGACAACGCCAACAACCGCGTGGCCCGCATCGACCTGCGCGACATGAAGACGCACCAGATCATGTCGATCCCCAACGTGTCGGGCAACCACGGGTCGAGCTTCGTCACCAGCAACACCGAGTACGTCCTCTCGGCCTCGCGCTTCTCGCGGCCCCTGGCCAACGGCTACGCGCCGGTCAAGGACTACGCGACCAAGTACAAGGGCATCGTGGCGGGCGTGAAGGTCGATCCCACCAACGGCACCCTCAGCAATGGCTGGCAGGTCATGATGCCGCCCTTCGACTATGACCTGGGCAGTGCGGGCAAGGGCCCGTCGGAAGGCTGGGCCTTCTGGACTTGCTACAACTCCGAGCGTGCCACCGGCCGCCTGGAGGTGACGGCCTCCAAGAACCCCAAGGACTACGTGGTCGCCTGCAACTGGAAGGCCGCCGAGGCGGCGGTCAAGGGGGGCAAGGCCGACATGGTGGGCGGCGTGCCCGTCCTCGATCCCAAGAAGGTGCCGGGCGTCGTCTACCTGCTGCCGACTCCCCAGAGCCCGCACGGCGTGGACGTGACGCCGGACGGCCGGTACATGGCGGCCTCAGGAA
Source organism: Stenomitos sp. (assembly GCA_036704085.1). Taxonomy (GTDB): domain Bacteria; phylum Cyanobacteriota; class Sericytochromatia; order S15B-MN24; family UBA4093; genus DATNQJ01. The sequence goes on along the minus strand of DATNQJ010000308.1, from coordinate 2,448 downwards.
AACTCGCTCCGGTGGTCACCATTTTCGAGTTCGACAAGCTCCAGAAGGCCATCGCAGCCAAGGACTTCTCGGGTGAGGAGGACGGCATCCCCGTCGTCAAGTACGAGTCGGTCAAGACGGCCGAGGTGCCGGTGGGTATGGGCCCCCTGCACACGGAATTCGACGACCAGGGCAACGGCTACACCTCCTTGTTCCTCGAGAGCGCGGTGGCCAAGTGGAAGATCGGCACCTGGGAGGTCGTGGACAAGATCCCCGTCGCCTACAACGTCGGCCACCTGGCCGTCGCGGGCGGGAATGCGGCGCATCCCTACGGCAAGTACCTCATTTCCCTGAACAAGCTGTCGAAGGGACGTCACATCACGGTGGGCCCGTCGCAACCCGAATGCTCGCAGCTCATCGACATCACGGGCAACAAGATGACGATGCTCTACGAGGCCTTCACCGAGCCCGAGCCGCACGCGGCCCAGATCATCAAGGTGGATGCGATCAAGCCCATCGAGGTCTACCCGAAGGACGAGAACAAGGACCCCAACGCGATCTGGTCGCCCGACCAGGCCAAGATCACCCGCAACGGCAACAACGTGGACGTCAAGATGTTTGCCGTGCGCACCTTCTTCGCGCCCACCGAGATCCCCGTCAACCAGGGCGATAAGGTGACGATTCACATCACCAACGTCGAGCAGACCCGCGACGAGATCCACGGCTTCGCCATCAACGAGTTCAACAAGAACGTCGTGCTCGATCCCGGCGAGACCAAGACCGTCAGCTTCGTGGCGGACAAGTCCGGCGTGTTCCCCTTCTACTGCACCAACTTCTGCTCTGCAATGCACCAGGAGATGCAAGGCTACCTGACCATCAAACCCCGGTAGCCCCGAGCCGGGGGCCCCTGAGTGGGGTCCCCGGCCGATTCCACGCGTCCTGCCCGCGCCATCGGAGACCAGATGCCCAGACCCAGGATCCCCCTGTTACCTCTGATTCTTTGTCTGTTCACCCCGTTGCCTGCCCATGCCGCCGAGCTGCGAGTCGGCTCGGGCGGCTACCCCACCCTGACCGAGGCGATCCGAGCCGCCAAGCCCGGCGACACCCTCCGCGTCATGCCCGGTCGGTATCCGGAACACCTGGTGCTCGACAAGCCGCTCGCGCTGGTGGGGGAGGGGATGCCGACCGTGGATGGGGGTGGCTCGGGAGACGTCATCTTCGTCAAGGCTCCCGGCTGCCGGATCAGCGGCCTGCATGTGACGGGCAGCGGCCGCGAGGTCCTGTCGGACACCGCCGCCATCAAGGTGGAGAGTTCCGAAGCGATCGTCCAGGATTGCCTCCTCGATCGATGCCTCTACGGGCTCTACCTCAGCGCCATCCAGCACTCGCGGTTCGAGCGCAACGTCATCCAGGGCCTCGCGGAGTTGCCGGTGGGCGATCGCGGCGACGGCATCCGGCTCTGGAACTCGTCCCACAACGTCATCGCCGGCAACCGGATCGAGGACACCCGGGACGGGATCTACTTCGACGCGAGCCCCTTCAACACGGTGACGGACAATGCGATCCGGCGGGTCCGCTACGGTCTGCACTACATGTACTCGGACGACAACGTCTTCAAGGGCAACCGCTTCACCGACACCGAGGCGGGCTCGGCCGTCATGTTCAGCCGGCGTATCACGCTGGTGGACAACCTGTTCTCGGGCAACCGGGGCTACCGGGCCTACGGTCTGCTCATCAAGGACGTGGAGAACAGCACCGTCGAGGACAACGAGGTGTCCGGCAACCGCACGGGCATCTTCCTGGACGGCGCGACCCAGGTGCGCGTTGCCCGCAACTGGGTGGTCGGCAACGACCTGGGCCTGGAGGTGCGTGGCAGCACCGAAGGCTGCCTGTTCACGAGCAACACCATCGCAGGCAACACCGAATCGGTGGCCACCCCGACCGGTCGGGGAGAGAACACCTGGCAGGGCAACTACTGGAGCGACTACCATGGGTATGACCTGGATGGCGATGGGAAGGGGGACACCCCCCACGAGGCGGGCAGCGTCTTCTCCTACCTGACGGAGAACTTCCCACCGGTCCGCCTGTTCCTCATGAGTCCCGCAATCCAGGCGCTGGAGTTCGCGGAGCGCACCTTCCCCCTGGTCGATGCACCGAGCATCGAGGACCCGGCACCGGCCATGCACCCGACCGTCCGACGGGCCGCCCGCCCACGGGCGGGGGGGACCAGCACGGGGCTGATCGTCGTCGCGCTGGGAGCGCTGACCCTCGGACTTCTGCCCCTGTTGCTCGCGCGAAAGGCCTTTCACGCATGATCAGCATCGAGAACCTGACGAAGCACTACGGTACCGTCCAGGCCTTGCAAGGCCTGAGCCTGGAGGCCCGGTCCGGCGAGGTGCTGGCCCTGCTCGGGCCCAACGGAGCCGGCAAGAGCACGACCATCAAGAGTCTCGTCGGACTCGTGACGCC
>DATNQJ010000307.1:0-4365 GCA_036704085.1 Stenomitos sp. | reverse complement strand
GGTCCAAGCTGTTACGACGGGTGCTTCAGCCCACGCCGAGTGAGCCAGTCGAAAATGGCCCGCCGACCGTTTTCGAACGAGAAGTCGCTCAGGGGCAGCTCGTCCGGCGCGAACCATCCGAGCTCGCTGACGTCGCCCCGGCTCGCCTCCTCGCCCGAGACCACCTCGGCGTCGTAGAAGAGGTTGAGGGTCGAGACGCCCCCTGCGCCGTAGGTGTCCATGTAGATGCCCCCCAGGCCCGTGATCCGGATGGTGAGGCCCGTTTCTTCGCGCAACTCGCGGATGGCCCCGGCTTCGGGATGCTCGCCATCCTCCAGGTAGCCTCCGGGCAGGTCCCACTTGCCCTTGAAGGGTTCGACGGCCCGGCGGGTCAGGAGCAGCCTGCCTTCGGCATCGCTCACCAGGGCTCCCGCGCAGGGCTTGGAGTTCCGATAGAAGACTTCGCCGCAGCCGGGACAGTACTGGCGCTCGAGGTCCTCGATGGTCCGCGAGCCGAGCTCGGTCCGGCAATAGGGACAGTAGGAAAAGGCCTTGGACACACGAACCTCTCTTTCTGGGCCCCTTCATCTTACGGTCCCCGTGACCCAGCGGCAATCTCGCCTTTGCCGGCGACACCAGGCGGGCGTAGGATGGGAGGGCCGATCGGAAAGGAGGCCTTGGATGTCCACCGACGCCTGGAACCCCGCCCAGTACGAGAAGTTTCGCGCCGAGCGGCGACAGCCGTTCGACGACCTGAGGGCGCTCATCCGTCCCCACCCTGCCATGCGCGTGATCGATCTCGGCTGCGGCACCGGTGAGCTGACTGCCCTCTTGGCGGAGGTCCTGCCCGGATCGTCGGTGACCGGCCTCGACTCGTCGGCGGCCATGCTCGAAAGGGCGGCAGCACGCCAGACCGAGCACGTACGGTTCCAACCGGCCGACCTTCGCGAGTGGCGGGATGCCGCCGCCTACGATCTGGTCTTCTCGAACGCCGCCTTGCAGTGGGTCCCGGACAACGAGGGGCTGCTCAATCGGATCCTCGCGGCCATGCGGCCGGGGAGCCAGATCGCGGTCCAGGTGCCCCGAAACGAAGGACACCCCTCTCACCGGATTGCCGCCGAAATCGCGGAGCGATCGCCCTTCCGGGAGCTGCTCGGCGGCTTCGTGCGGAGGAGCGAGGTGCTTTCCCTGGAGCGTTACTCCGAGTTGCTCCATGCGCACGGTTTCCGGGAGCAGGTCTGTCTCGAGAAGATCTACGGCCATGAGTTGGCCGAGACCGCTGAGGTGGTGGAGTGGGTCAAGGGCACGCTCTTGACCGCCTATCTCACGCGCCTCGATGCGCCGGCACAGGAGGCCTTCCTGACGGCTTATCGCGAGCGTCTGATCGCCGAGCTCGGAGAGCGCCGGCCCTACTTCTATCCCTTCCGCCGCATGCTCTTCTGGGGGCAGAAGGGGTCGTGATCGAGCGGCGCTAGTCGAAGAGTCCCTTGAGGAAGCGGCGGGTCTTGCCGCCCCACTCCGCGAGCTGGTCCTTGGCCGAGTCGAGAACCGGTTCGGCCTTGTCCTTGGCGGCCTCTTTCAGGCCCCCGTGGGTCTCGAAGGCCTCCGGGAGCAGGGGATCGAACCCGACCTGGCCATAGCGCATGGTGCTCAGGCGGGGCTGATAGCTCACCTGATCCGGTGTGAGGACCCGGGCGTTGGCCACGTTGTCCTGAAAGGTATCCAGGTTGAGCCGCTCGGGCAGGACCTTGCCGTTAAGCTCGGCCTGGCCGTCGCCACGTAGCTGCAGGCCTTGCTTGGGCAAGGACTGATGCTTCCCCACCGGTTGCAGGGCATGACTTCCGAGGTCCACCATGACGACCGGCCGGCCCTGGGCATCCTTGCGGAGGTCGTCCCAGGCCGTCAGCACGCCCCCATGGTGCCAGGAGGTGTAGAGGTAGGCGGGCTCCAGCTTGCCGTCCTTGTCGGGCTTGAGGTAGACCTGGGCGATGCTCCAGTCCTTGGTGTGGTAGTCGGCGGCCTTGTTGGTGGGATAGAAGAAGCTGTAGGTGAGGACCGTGTAGTCCCCTTTCTGGGAGACGGCGAAGCCGGCGTTGAGGCCCTGGCGTCCCCCGATGACCCCGTCCCGGTAGTTGCCGTCCTTGCCGTTGGGCTTGGCCGGGGCGTTGTTCTCGAGGTTGCCGTCGCCGTCGAAGGCCGGATCGACCGGATAGGCGTCCTCGTCCGGATGGAAGGCGAAGCGTGGCATGTAGGCGTAGGGATCCCAGGCGCCGTCGGTCCCCGGCGCCGGGACGTTGGAGATGTGCGCGGTGCTTCCATCGAACGTCACGCCTCGCGATACGGGGGCCTCGTGAGGGTCCCGGTAGATATCGAGCTGCCCCTTGCCGTCGAATGCCCCGAGCGGGATGCCGGGCCCCTTGAGCAGGTCCTTGATGTCCACGGCCATCCGGCTCTTGAGCTTCCCTTCGAGGATGGGGCGGTAGTAGCGAGACGGGGCAATGCTCATCTCGGGGGCCGTGCTGGCCGGAGCCGGCTGGGGGCGCGGGGTGGTCGGTTGTGAGGGGCCCGATATCTGCATGCCGCTCTCCCTAATGCCTGGTTGGTAGGATGAGAGGATCATACCCCAGAGGGGCCCGCCCACCACCTGGCTCAGGGAGAGGTCGGCAGCGGGTGGCCTTCCTCCGCTGCGAGGAGCTGAGGCAACGTCTTGATTCGCGACGGATCCAGGTCGGGTTGGGCGGCCTTGAGGCGCTTCACTCCCCGGGCGACGTAGAGGCCAAAGGCCAGGCGCATGATCGGGTTACGGGGCGGCTCGAAGTAGCTACGCCACAAGGCGTCCTTCTCAGCCGCCGTCCGCTTGGTGTGGCGCTGGACGTAGCCGACGATCTCCTCCTCGCTCGCGCCGCTCTGAATGAGCTTGCCGAGCTCCCGGGCGCTCAGGCCGAAGTACCAGAGGAACTGGCGATCGCCCGGGCCGGGATAGGGCGTATAGTCCCCCAGGGTACCGGCGAACGTGGCACGAGCCTTGTCGATCAGGCGCAGCAGCCAGGGAAAGCCGTCCACTCGTTCGAACGGGCTGCGAGGGACTTGCTTGGTCAAGTCGAGGGCCATGGATATCCTCCTGGAGCAAGGGCAAGGGGTGAGTTAGTATACGCAAGTCCAGCAATCGGGGGCAAGCATGACGCTGGTGAGGCCTGGAAGGACCGTTTCGTGCGCATGGGCGGCTAGATTGCGGTATAATTTTCCTATGCTCAAGCCCGAAACCCGCACGGCGGCGCCCTCGGCCCGCGAGACCAAGAAGGAGCAGAACCGCCAGGCGATTGCCCAGGCGGCCCTCTCCCTGTTCGAGGCCAAGGGGTTCGAGGGCACCACCATGGACGAGATCGCGCAGGCGGCAGGGGTGAGCCGCCCGACGGTGTTCAACTACTTCGCCCGCAAGGAGGACATCCTCCTGGTCCTCGGCGACACGCTGCGCGAGCGGATGGCCGCCCAGCTCAAGGCCATTCACCTTCAGGGCGGCTTCAACGAGCCGCTCGCCGCCCTGCGCCGGGTGCTCATCACCATGGCGTCGGCCTTCGGGGAGTATCCCAAGACGGCTCGCGCCTTCCATCTCCACAAGATGCAGGTCCGGCCCGAGGTCCTCTTGGAGCCGGGGTGCGACCCCATCCAGGAGCAGCGGGGCCTCGTGCGCCTCTTGGTCGAGAGTGCCCAGGCCCGGGGCGAGCTACGCTCCGATTACTCCGCCGATGAGATCACGGCCCACCTGATGATCGGCCTCTTTGCCGGGGCCGTCGGGCCATGGCTGCTCGGCAAGACGCCGAGCATGGCCCTGACGACGGTGATCGATCGTCACTTCGACCTGTACGTCCAGGGCCTCGGGGCCTAGCCCAGTTTCAAGACCCGCGCCCAGTGGGGGGGGAGGGTCACGAGCGCCTGTCCCCCCTTCACCTCGAAGCGCTCTCCCTCGTTGAGCACGTCCACCAGCTGGCTCGCGCCAAGTTCGAGGGGTAGCGTGACCGCCACGGGCTGATCGGCCGAGTTGACGGCCACCACGAGCCGCTCGTCGGCGAGCTCACGCATGAAGACGAGCTGCTCCTTGGACACGTGCAGCTGCCGATAGCCGCCATGCCGGAGGGCGCGGTGCCGGTGCCGCAGACGGGCGAAGCGAGCGATCGCCGCCGGCAAGTCCGGCTGGCTGCCCTGTTGCGCCCCCTGCCGGGGATGAAAGATTGGGCGCAGCGGGGCGTCGCTTTGGTGGCTCTTCTTGCCCAGCAAGCCCCACTCGCTGCCGTAGTAGAGGGACGGCACACCCGGCACGGTGAAGAGGAGCGCGTGCAGGGGGTAGAGGTGACTCGCCTCGTGCAAGCGACTGGCGATACGGTCGAC
>DATNQJ010000306.1:0-2235 GCA_036704085.1 Stenomitos sp. | reverse complement strand
TGGATGGTGCGGTGCAGGTGGGTCGAGGCCTCCGCGTGCACCGTGATCATGTCCGCTCCGGCCTCCTTGTAGGCCGCGAGCACCTCCTCGGGACGCTCGATCATCAGGTGGACGTCGAAGGGCAGCGTGCAGTGGGGGCGCATGGCCGCAATGACGGGCGGACCGAAGGTCAGGTTGGGCACGAAGTGGCCGTCCATGACGTCCAGGTGCATCCAGTCGGCGCCGGCATGCTCGATCCGGCGCAATTCGGCGGCCAACTGCGAGAAGTCCGCCGACAAGACCGACGGAGCGACGAGAATGGGGGGCATTACGACGTCCTCTTGAGGGCCGTGAGCGCCTCGGAAGCCGCGGCCTGCTCGGCCTGCTTCTTGGAGGCGCCGCGGCCATGGCCGAGGATCTGGCCCTCGACCTCGACTTCGACGAAGAAGATGTACTGGTGCAGGGGCCCTTCGCCGCCCACCACCCGGTAGATGGGCAGGGTGCCGAAGCGCTCCTGGGTCTCCTCTTGCAGGCGCGCCTTGAAGTTCTCGGCGCCCGGGGCCGCGGCGGCCGCCGCGAGCTCGCGCTCCCAGAGCCGCTGGATGACCGCGGCGACCGTTTCACGGCCGTGCGTGAGGTAGATGGCCGCGAGCACCGCCTCCAACGAGGCCGCGAGCGTGCCCACCTTGCGGGCCCCGCCGCTCTTGGCCTCGGCCCGGCCCAGGCGCAAGAAGGAGCCGAGGTCCAGCTCGCGCGCGACAGCGCCGAGCGTCGCATCCGAGACCACCCGGGTCAGGATCTTGGTCAACTCGCCTTCGGGCAGGCCCGGGTAGCGCTGGAAGATCCACTCGGCGACGACCAGCTTCAGCACCGCGTCGCCCAAAAACTCCAGGCGCTCGTAGTGCGGCTTGTCGGAGAGCGACGAGTGGGTCAGCGCCTGCTCAAAAAGCTCCTCGGCCCCTGTTGGGAGGCCGAGGAGGGAGACGAGGTCGGAGACGGGCCTCACTGGAACCGGCGGATCACCAGGCTCGCGTTGTGGCCGCCGAAGCCCATGTTGTTGGACATGGCGACGTCCACCGGCGCCTTGCGGGCCTGGTTGGGGATGTAGTCGAGCGGGCACTCGGCATCCGGGGTCTCGTAGTTGATGGTGGGGGGCATCACGCCGTCGCGGATGGCGAGCACGCAGGTGATGGCCTCCACCGCCCCGGCCGCGCCCAAGAGGTGACCGGTCATGCTCTTGATGCTGGAGACAGGGGGCACCTTGGCGCCGAAGACGCCCTTGTAGGCGGCCGACTCGTACTTGTCGTTGGCCTCGGTCGAGGTGCCGTGCGCGTTGATGTAGCTCACGTCCGCGGGGCCGATGCCGGCCTTCTTGAGGGCCATGCGCATGGCGCGCTGGGCGCCTTCCCCTTCGGGAGCGGGCGAGGTGATGTGGTGGGCGTCGTCCGAGAGGCCGTAGCCGACCACCTCGGCGAGGATCCGGGCACCGCGCTGCTGGGCGTGCTCGAGGGTCTCGAGCACCATGACGCCCGCGCCCTCGCCCATGACAAAGCCGTTACGCTCGGCGTCGAAGGGACGGCTCGCGCGCTTGGGGTCGCCCGAGGCGTGGCCCGACGAGAGGGCCTTGGCCGCCGCGAAGCCCGCGATGGCGAGCGGCGTGATGGTGGCCTCGGTGCCGCCCGCGAGCATGATGTCGGCGTCGCCAGCCTGCAGGAGGCGGAAGGCGTCGCCGATGGCGTGCGCGCCCGTCGAGCAGGCCGAGACGTGGCACAGGTTGGGGCCCTTGAGGCCCAGCTGGATGGCGACGTTGCCGCCGGCCATGTTGACGATGACCGTCGGGATCAGAAAGGGGCTCACGCGGCTCGCGCCCTTGTCGCGGAGCTTGCCGACTTCCTCCTCGATGACGTCGAGGGCGCCCATGCCGCTGCCGATGTAGACGCCGACCCGCTCGGGGTCGACCTGCTCGAGGCTGAGGCCGGCATTCTCCCAGGCCTGCTTGGCCGCGGCGATCGCGAAGTGGGTGAACCGGGCGGTGCGCTTGGCTTCCTTGCGGTCCATGTACTGGGTGGGATCGAAGTCCTTCACCTCACCCGCGAACTGCACCGGCAACTGCGAGGCATCGATCAGGGTGATGGGGCCGATGCCGCTCTCGCCGGCCTGCACGGCCGACCAGTACTGCTCAACATTGTTCCCCAGGGGGGTGATGGCCCCGAGGCCGGTAACGACGACGCGATGATTCATGGAACTGGACAACTC
>DATNQJ010000305.1:0-2587 GCA_036704085.1 Stenomitos sp. | reverse complement strand
AGGAGGGGCTCGCCGCCGAACAGGGTGATGTACTTGGAGCGGCCCGCGAAGGTCTTCTGGACGTAGTCGAAGAAGGCGTCGATCACCTTGGGATCGAGCGGGCTCTGGGGGTTCTCGTAGGGGGCCTGGTAGCAGTAGTGGCAGGCGAAGTTGCAGGCGTACCACGGCACGAAGAAGATCTGGACCTCGTCGCGCTCGCGGTTGGCCGTGAAGTCCAGGTACGCCTGGCGATACCGCCGCTGCTCCTCGTCCTCATCGACGAGGTAACCCTTGGCCACCCATTCGTCGGGATCGGCGACCGTCCCCAGGCTGATTTGCCCGGCCTCTTCTGCGGAGAGGAGATCGGCCTCGCGGGACAGCGGGTTCACGATGAACCAGCTGTCGGAGCGGTGTACCGGCCCGATGATGTTGTGGCGCGAGGGAGTGAGCGTTGGCGTTTCGCCAGGCGTCTGGGTCATCGTGGGCCGCCTAGTCGTGGCATCCCGCAACCGTGCGGGAGATCTTGGCGCAGCACTGCGCGACGACCGGAGCCTTGGCGGGCGCCGGAGGCACGCTCTTCTGCTGGGGGGGCGCTTTCTTCTTCAGGGTGACCATGGGTCTTCCTTTCCGTTACGAACAGCAGCGGGACAGTTTGATGCCGGCGACCGACAAGCTCGCGACCGTGATGTGCCCCTTCTGGTAAGGGGCGCTTTCCTCGAGGATCCGCACCTCTGTGAAGCCGGCATCCGCCACGTCGGCGAGGTAGACCTCGCGGGTGACGGCTCCGGCCCAACATTCGGCGATCGCCTCGGGGTCGGTGCTGTACTCCTCGGGCACGTCGCTCAGGGCGTAGATGTCGCTGACGACAAAACGCCCTCCCGGCTTGAGCACGCGGAAAATCTCGCGCCAGACCGCAGCCTTGTCGGGCGCATGATTGATCGTGCAGTTGGAGATGACCAGATCCACGAAGTCCGACGGCAGATCGATGTCCGCCAGGTCGGATTTCAAGAACCGGACGTTGGAAATGCCGAGCTTCTTGGCGTTCTTCTCGGCGCGGTCGATCATCGCCTGCGTCAGGTCGACGCCGAAGGCGAGGCCCTTGGGCCCGACGGCCTCGGCCATGCGCAGGACATCCAGGCCCCGGCCGCTGCCGAGGTCGAGCCCGACCTCGCCCGGCTTGGGGGTGGCGAGATCGATGGCTCCGCCGCAGGAGAGGCAGCAGCTGCTCTGGGCCAGCTCGCCGTAGCGTTCGGTGACGGCGGTTTCCAGGTTGGGGGTAGTCATGGGAGTGCCTTTCGAGACGTGAGGGGACTAGAAGACGACGTGGCGGCCCTTTTGGCGCCGGCAGAACATGGCGATGGTGCTCGCCGCATCGCCCACGCCGGTGTTGCCCGACTCTCCGACGCCCGACGCGCCGAACTCTTCCCACTCCAGGGCCGAGTCGGTGCCGTCGTTCTCCTTGAGCATGCCGCCGAGGACCTTGCGGGCCTTCTGGAGCTTGCGATCGTCGCGGGTCCAGAGTGAGGTGGCCAGGTCGTGCGGGTTGGTGACCAGGCAGAAGCGCAGGAAGTCATCAAAGGAGCCGAGCTCCATGGCACAGAGGATCGGCATGAAGAACTCGGTGGTGGCGATCGGGAAGGACTGCTCGCCCTTGCCGTCCCAGTCGGCCGTGACCATGGCCTCCGGGGTGACCTGGACGATCACCGGCGCGATGACTTCCGCGTGATCGGCGTAGTCGCTGCCCGTGACCTTGCCGCCCTCACGGAGGATCTTGAGGCCGGCCTTCTTGGCGCCTTCCTGGATGTTGGTGACGGTCTGGCCCTGGTGGACCATGTTGGGGCCGATCACCTTACTGTTCCCCTGGTCGGTGAAGGCCGGGTTGGTCGTGCTCCAGTGGTCCATCTCGGCGTTGACGTAACCCATCACCTTGGCAAGGGTCGAGGGCGAGGCTGCGATGCCGTGCAGGGTGGTGCACTTGTGCGAGCTGAAGCCGAGCTTGCTGTAGGTGAGGCGTTCGGCGATCTTCTGTAGCTCCGAATCGCTGTAGCCGTCGTCCACCCAGGCCCAGTTGGCCCCGCCGCCCTCGAATTTGAGGGTCTTGATCCCCCGACCCTCCTGGATGCGCTTGGCGGTGTCGACGGATCCTGTCACCGAGACGACGGCGATCCGAGGGTCGGAGGCGAGGCCGGAGACGCCCGAGCCGAAGCCCTCGAGCTTCTGGACCGCCCGGGGATCGGCGCCCGCGGCGAGCAGCATGCGGATCATGACGCTGCTCGAGATGGCCCCCATGGGGTGGCCCTTGAAGATGAGGGGGGCGTTGGCCATGTAGGCGCCCACGAGCTGGATGACGGGGATGCCATAGATGAAGTTCATGGGCGTGATGAGCGCCACCACCCCCGCGGGGAGGTACGGGTTCTTCCAGTACGAGTGGCCCTCGACGTGGTTGGGTAGCCACTCGCCGAGCATCGCCTTGTCCGCGTTGCCGCCGATGTGGTCCGCGGCGCGCTTGGCCTCCCAGTAGTCCTTCTGGGCCTCCAGGTAGGTCTTGGGGATCTCGTGGCGGATCTCGGCCATGACCTCCTCGGCGTAGTACTCGAGGAGGCGCGCG
>DATNQJ010000304.1:0-11308 GCA_036704085.1 Stenomitos sp. | reverse complement strand
AGGGGGTGGCGACTCGTTCTACCCCCCCATCCCCCCTGCTAGGGGGGGCATTTGGATCCCCCTGCGAAGCAGGGGGATTTTTGCTGAATAGCCAGAGTCGGAAAGGACTACCAGTAAAAGAAAGCCCCCCCTAGCAGGGGGGGAAGGGGGTAGATCCGAGGTCCCACCCTAGAGAATGATCGCAATCGGCAACCGCGCCCCATTCTTCAGCGCGTCCTTCACCCGGTTCGCCTCGTCGTCGCCGAGCAGCAAATCCGCGCGGGTCGGGCCGTAGGCCCGCTTCGCCTTCAACGACAGCGGACTCTCGCCCGCAAAGGGCTTCGCCCCGTCCGGCACGTGGTAGTACGCCACCGGAGCCTCCTCGACCGTCAGCGGCTTGCCGGCCTGATCCCGCAGCCGCGCCCGCAGGGCCGGCTGCGCGCCCGTGCCGCGCGCATCGATCACGATCCCCGTCGGCTTGGTCTTGATGGACTCGGAGGCCGTCGCCGTCGGGCCGAACACCACCCGCGCCAGGCTCGCGGGACCCGTCAGGGGCAGCTCCATGGTGACCTCCACCGAGCCGTCCGCCCAGTAGTGGGTGTCCACCGCGCGCGCGTCGCGGATCAGCTCGTTGATCCCAAGCCGCGTCTGGTCGTCCACCGCCGTCAGGTCCCGCACGAAGGCCGACCCGTTCACCCGCAGCTGGTCGAGGCTCTCGGCCAGGCGACGATACCCGTCCGCAAAGGCCGTCCGCTTCGCCATGAGGCGGCGCTGGGCCAACGAGCCGCGATCCGGAGCCATGCCGATGCCCTTGATCCGGAGCACGAAGCGGCTCCAGTCGATGGTGAGGCCGTCGTCATCCGTCTCGATGAGGGCGTTGCCCGAGGCCTCCAGCGAGGTGCTGGCCGTCGCGCTCGGGGTGGCCTCGGCCGCCAAGGCCGGGCTCGCCGCGAACAGCGTGAGGGCGAAAAGGGACGCGAGAACACGAAGCATGGCTACCTCTCCTTCCAGGGCGCCTTTTTTATACCACGATCTCCCCATGTTCTGACGGTCGGTGTTGCGCCGTCCCGCCATCGCCAGCAGGGAGATCGCGGGTCTCCGCCGCTCCGAACCGAGCGCCTGGACAGTCGCTGGAGCCCCTGCTAGGATGAGCACCCAACCGAAGGAGGTGCCCCCATGGAGTTTGTCACTGATCGTCTCAAGGCCCTTGGTATCACGCTGCCCACGCCCGGGCCGGCCGCCGGAAACTACGTGCCGGTGCTGGATGTCGATGGCTGGATCTACGTGTCGGGCCAGCTGCCCATGGTCGACGGCAAGATCGCGAGCACCGGCAAGGTGGGGGCGGATGTTTCGCTCGACGACGCCTACGCCGCGGCGCGGATCTGCGCCATCAACGCCCTGGCCATGATCTACGAGGTCAATGGCCGCCACGAAAAGTCGCTGGACGGCATCCAGATCGTCCGCGTCGGCGGGTTCGTCGCGAGCGCGCCGGGCTTCACCCAGCAGCCCAAGGTCATCAACGGGGCCTCGGACCTCCTGGTCGAGGTGTTGGGCGACTACGGTCGCCATGCCCGCGCGGCTGTCGGCGTCGCGGAGCTTCCTCTGGGCGCCTCGGTCGAGGTGGAGCTGGTGGCCCGGAGGTTGGGGGTGAATGTCTAGGGTCGTCTGCGTCGGGGAGGTCCTCTACGACTGGCTCTGCCCCGAGCAGGGGACGAGCCTCGCGCGCGCCACGACGTTCGTGCGATCGCCCGGCGGAGCCCCCGCCAACGTGGCGGTCGGCCTGTCGCGGCTCGGGATCGCCACGGGCTTCCTGGGCCGGGTCAGCACCGATGCCTGGGGCTCGTCGCTCCTCGAGCTCTTGAGCGCCGAGGGCGTCGACGTGCAGCACGTGGTGCGGGACGCCCATGCGGGGACGCGCATGGCCTACGTCCTGCTCGACGAGGCCGGCGAGCGCCACCTGGCGGCCTTCACCCATGGCGACTGCGCCGATGCGCGCCTGACCCATGCGGATGTTCGCCCGGAGCAGTTCGACGACACCCTCATCCTCTATGCGGGCTCCCTGATGCAGACCCATCCGTTGTCGGCCAAGGCCCTGGAGCGCGCCATGGGCCTCGCACAGGAGGAAGGGGCGATCGTCGTCTACGACCCCAACTATCGCCCGGTCCTGTGGCCGGAGCCTGCGGCCGCGCGCGAGGCCATGACGCGAGCGGCCGAACGGGCGGACGTCCTCAAGCTCGGGGCCGAGGAGCTCACCTTCCTGATGGGGGAGAGCGACCTCGAGCGGGCGGCGCACATGGCCCAGGAGCGCTTTCTGACCGCGCTGTTGGTCGTGACCGACGGGCCGCGGGGCTGCTACTACGTGCGCGATGCCGATGCGGGCCACGTGCCGAGCCTCGAGATCGTCCAGGTGGATCCGACCGGGTCGGGCGACGCCTTCGTGGCGGGGCTCCTGTCGGGCCTGGCTCCCCTCCTCGTCGAGGGGGACGGGCGCGAGGCCATCGCCAACCTGGAGCCCTCGGCGCTGCGCCGGATCCTGTATCGATCCAACGCCCTGGGGGCGCTCGTCGCCACCCGGACCGGAGCCATGACGGCCCTGCCAACGGCCGCCGAGCTGGAGGCATGGTTGGACGCCCAGCCGGGGGCTGCCATCAAGGATGGTTTGGGCTGGAGTTAGCAAGATCTAATGAGAGCGCCCCCTCGCCTGGCGAGGGGGCGCTGTCGTTTTAGGCGTTACGCGTGCCGGCTCCGGTGCTGATCGGGAGGCGGACGAAGAAGTGGCTGCCGCGGTCGGGGCTGCTGTCGACCGAGATGCTGCCGCCATGAAGCTCGACCAGGCGCTTCACGATGGAAAGCCCGAGGCCCGCGCCGCCGGTGCGCTTCACGCGCTGGTCGCGAATCTGGTAGTAGCGGTCGAAGACCCGCTCCAGGTGCTCGGCCTCCATACCGATGCCGTTGTCGTAGACCTCGAGGATCACGTGGTCGCCCGCCCGGCGACCGTAGATGCCGACCTTGCCGCCCGACGGCGTGAACTTGCAGGCGTTGTCGAGCAGGTTGCAGAGCACCTGGCCGAGGCGATCGCCGTCCGCGACGATCTCGGGCAGGGGGAGGTCCATCCGCACCTCGATGTGCTGCCCCTTGGCATCGAACAGGGGCTGCATGTGGCGCAGGGCGAGCTGTATGAGGTCGGTCACCGAGATCATCGTGCGGTGGAGCGTGAACTCGTTGGCCTCGAGCTGGCTCCAGACCAGGAGGTCCGAGACGATGCGCAGCATGCTCTCGCCGCCCTCGAGCATCTTGCGGACGCACTCCCGCTGGCTCGGCGTCAGGGTGCCGAGGCTCTCCTCCTCGAGGATGGAGCCGAAGCCGATGATGTAGGACAGCGGGGTCCGGAGCTCATGGCTGACGTTGGCGATCAGGTTGACCTTGAGCTGGTCCTGCTCTTCGAGCATGCGCTTGTCCTGGGTCAGGGCCTCGTTCGTGGCGAACAAGCGTTGCATGAGCACGTGGTACTGCGGATCCTCCGGGGTGAGACGCGTGCTCAGGGCCGGGGCGACCTCGCCCATGGTGTGGATGTCTTCCACGTGGGACCTCCCGATGCGCTGGGGATGGTGGTAAAGAAGGGCGCTGCTGGCCGTACAGAAGGAGCCGAGCAGGCTTCCCTCAGTATAGCCATGCGAGGTTGATCTAACAAGATGTGGAGCTTTACGATTTGCAACGGAGTTTCGTTGCTGGTTGTGATCATTGTTCTCCACATGCTCCCTGGAGTTACGGAGACATGGGCGGCGTATGTTAGCATGCGGAGGAGTTTTCCCTGGTTCAGAGTCCGGCTAATCAACGCCCCAAGGAGTTTTCGCCCATGAGCGATCCGTCACTATCCCTCTCTGCCGATGGCCGTCAGGCCCTCGTTGCTCACTTGGCCGCCGCCGGCTTGCGGGTCGAGGAGCGGACGGACTTCACGGGCGTGCTCGCCACGGGCATCACCGCTCGCTGCGTCGAAGAGGTCGGAGACCACCTGGCCGAGAGCCTGCGCATCGACCCCGATGGCCGTCTGTTCTACAGCGCTGGCTGGTTCGGCATGCTGCCCTTCGAGGCCATGCCGGACTTCGTGACGGACCGGCCCCAGGTGCCCGCGGCCCCGTCGGCCTTGCAAGCCGAGCCCCAGTCGCATCCCGAGTGGCGGGTGATCGTGGCGTCTGCGGGGGACCCTGCGGGCCGCTACTCCATCGTCAACATCGAGACGGTGCTCACCGATCCGGCCCAGCTACCGGAGTTGGTCCAGGCTATGCGCGCGCTCGCGGCGCAGTACAACCCGGCACCCTCCCCGGTCCCCTCCGAGGCGGCCTCCTACTACCTCATGGAGGAGCAGGTGGTGGCTCTCTTCCAGGAGGTCATCGAGGATCAGGTGGTGGGCTGGGGAACCTACGAGGTGCTCGCTGCCGAGCACGGTCCGGCCATGTGGCGGGCGACCATCGAGCAGGCCGATAGCCGGGGCGATCGCTACCGCTACGACGTCATCCGCACCGCCGAGGGCGTGGCGGCCGAGATTCACGGCAAGAAGGACCTCGTGGTCCACGACTGGATCTGGCGCTTCCCCATCGTCGACCGGGACTGGACCGAGGAGGTGGACGACCGCCTCGTGAGCCTCCAGGTCTACCACGTGGACGGCCCGGTCGACGTGCTCGCCGGCCGCTTCTGGGGCTGCGTGCGGCTGTCGACCATGAACGAGAACGGCTCGAGCGTCCACACCTATCACCCGACGGCGGGCCTCATCCTGAGCGAGTTCACGGATGTCGAGGGTACGCCGGGACGCCGGGAGCTCTTCGACCTGGTGCGCCGGGTCCCCTGAGTGGACTGCTAGGTCTCGGTCGGGACCTTCCCCAATTCCATGAGTCGTGCCTCGAAGCGCGCGATCGCCGCTCGCATGGCCTCGTGCGCTTTTCGCTTGCCTGCCTCCCGCTGCGGATGGCCGGCGGGCATGGCCTGATAGGCCCGGTGTAGGGGCAGCACCTCGCGGGTGTAGAGCGCTCCGAGCTCGGTCTGGACCTCGGTCGGCAGGACCGGCAGGCGCAGCGCGCGGATCTCGTCGAAGGACAGGTTCGGCGTGGCCACCCCGTTGATGAGCCGCCGGATCTGGCCCTGGCCGAAGATCGAGGCGAGGAACAGCCACGCGAAGTAGGGATCCACCCTCTCGAAGCGCAGGATGTCGACGAAGCAGCCCACGTTGGCGCGCAGCGGCTCGGTCAGGATCGCCATCCGACCCTTGCCGAGCGAGCCCGCCCCGGATCGGGCGAACAGCAGGTCGCCGACCTGGGGCCGGCTGCGCACCGGGTCGAACACCGAGCCCTCGGCAACCCGATGGGCGCCGCTCAGCTCGAGCCCCGACAGTCCGAGCTCCCCTTGATTGAGGAGCCAGACCTCCCCCGGCTCATCCTCCGGTCGGCGGCCCGTGACGATGGGGCCATAGGTCAAAAAGGAGAGGGCGTCCCCCAGGGGGCGAGTCTCGAAGCGGGACTCCAGGTCCCGGAGGGGGGAGGCGAGCTCCGGGCTCCAGTATGCCGGGTCCCACCGCTCTTCCGCGAGGGAGTGCTGGGGGACCAGGCAGCTCTCGGGGGGCGTCTGCCCGAGCAAGAAGGCCTCGGCCGCCGCCAGCGTTCCCTCCATGTCGGAGGCCCCGGCCGAGCGCATGAAGACCGTGTCGGGACGTCCCCCCTTTTGCATGAGCAAGAGGACCGTGCGGGCGTTGGCCTGCTCACGGCGGAAGACGTCGCCCGGCAGCGACACGATGGCGCGCAGGGCGCAATGCCGGCTCGCCCAGCTCCGGACATGCTGGAGCCTGCGGTTGCTCAAGAGCCCCTCGGGCAGGATCAGGGCGATCCAGCCCTCTGGACGGCACAGCTGAACGCTGCGTTCGATGAAGAGGCACTCGATGGGAAAGGTGGCCAGCTGCTTGAGGTTCTTGCGCTGCCCCTCCTTGCGGTAGATCGAGTAGTCGGAAAGGGCCGCGGCGAGCTCCTGGGCCTCGGGGCTCGAGGGCTCGCGAAGGGCGTACAGCCCCTCGGAGCCGAAGGGCGGGTTGCCGATGACGACGTCGAAGGGTTGCTCGAGGACAGGATGTGGGCGCAGGGCATCCGTTTCGACGAGCGTGAGACCGGGATGCTGCCGTCGCAGTTGCTGCCAGGCGTCCTTGAGGCTGCCGTCCACATCAACGCCCACCATGGCCTCGGCAGGAAGTCCCTGTCGAAGCCCCTCCTGGAGGAAGATCCCCGTGCCCACCGAGGGCTCCAGGATGGGGCCTGCGGCCTCGAGGAGGCGCGATCGCCCCTTCGAGCGGAAGAGCGCCAGGAGCTGCCAGATCGCCCCGGCCAGGGCCGGGGGCGTGAAGTATTGACCCAGTTGCTGTTTCTCTTGCCGGCTCTTGCTGATCATCTCGCCCCCCGCATCGATCCTAGAGGTTGGGGAGCGATCGCTCAAGGCCCCATGCAACAGCCCCCGGCGCATGGCCGGGGGCGGTGCGAGATCCGGCTAGGACTTCGCGGCGGGTAGGACGGCCAGCGCCTGGCGCAGCGAGTAGAGGCAGGCCTCGTATTCCTTGAGAGTCGCTTCGGTGCCGGGCAGGCGGCGCAGCTCCACCATGACGTATTCGATCGCGCCAATGGACAAGGAGATGTGCCGGTCGGTCAGGCCGACGTTCTTGAGTCGCTGATCGATCCCGCGCTCGGTCGGCTGCTCGGGCGCCGGGGCGCTGCTACGTGCCTCCCGACCGCTGCTCCAAGTCGAGCGGCGCATATCACCCAACTCGAAGAGCGAGCGGATCGAGCGTTCCGTATTGTCCTTCTGTTCCATCCGTTCCTCCCTCTGGGGCGCAAGGGACGCCCCCGTCCGGGATCAAGGATACCAGTGCATCCTCGGCCAGTTGGTGGCCGGGATCACAGCGCGCCCCGACTCGCGCTCGCCCGTAGGCGGGAGGCCGCTCCCGCACGTGGGATTGGGCCCGCCAGGGCATGGAGAGGGCCGAGCGCACCGTCTCCGCCGCGGCCGCTTCGTCGCCCAGCTCCGTTTCCAGGTTGGCCTTGAGCCAGGCGCGGATCATGGGTGGCAGCTCGACCGTCAGCCGCTCAAGGACGGACAGGGCTTCGCGGGGGTGATGGCGGCCCATCAGGGCCAGGCAGCCTTCGAGGATCTCCCAGTCGCCCTCTCGCTCGGCCTGGTAAACGGCCTCGTCCCACTCGATGAGGGCCGTCTCCGTTCGATCCGAGGCGCTCAGGCAGAGGGCGAGCGCGACCCGTTCCATGAAGAGGTGCGGCCGGGCCCGCAACCGGATCCGGCAGGCGGCCTCGAGGGTGGCCAGGTCGCCCGCGCTTTCCAGGAGCGCGTGAAAGCTGCTGCGTAAAGGACTCATGACACCTCCTTGATTCAATAACGATGAATCATAATTATATTAATCCCTCCTTGACTCGACAAGGTGGGCAACCGCTTCATAGAGGGAGAGGACTGGCCGGGCCCCCGTTGCAGGCCGGCCGGATCGCCGACACCGGCATGCCGGGGGACGTTGCCGCCCGGGATCGCCCCAAGCCGGGGAATGGCGACCGATCTTGTCGGATTTACGATATAATGAACAGTCCTGATTTACCTCTTGGGACAGTCACCTGGTAGAAAGTGAGGCCGCTGTGGCGATCGAAACCCGAATCCCGTTGAGTCAACAGGAGCGCGCGCGTCAGGCGTTGCGGACGCTCTTGGAGGCCATTGGCGAGGATCCGGATCGGGAGGGCTTGCGCGATACGCCCGATCGAGTCCTGCGGAGCTGGGAGGAGATCTTCGGGGGGTACACCCAGGATCCGGCTGAGATCCTGGCGACGACCTTCGAAGAGGTCGAAGGCTACCAGGAGTTCGTCCTGCTCAAGGACATCCCGTTCGATTCCACGTGCGAGCACCACATGCTGCCCTTCGACGGGATCGCGCACATCGCCTACTTGCCGAGCGATCGGGTCGTGGGCCTCTCCAAGCTGGCGCGCTTGGTGGACTGCTTCGCGCGCCGCCTGCAGATCCAGGAGCGCATGACCCAGCACATCGCTCAGGCCCTGATGACGCATCTCAGCGCCAAGGGCGTGGCCGTGATGGTCGAGGGGGTGCACGGCTGCATGACCTGTCGCGGCGTCCGCAAGGAAGGGTCCGCGATGGTGACGGTGGCCTTCGAGGGCGAGTTCCAGAAGCCGGAACGTCGCGGGGAGTTCCTGGCGCTCACGCGCCGCTAGACAGTCTTGGCCGTCCCTGAACCGGGACGGCCATCCCTTTTGGAGGACGACGCGGTTGGGCAACTACCTCATCATGTTGCTGCCCATCCTGGTCTTGCTGATCGCAAGCCGGGTGGTGGCCCGCTATGGTGCGGAGTTCGACGTTCCCGAGTACCCGGTCTCGCGGCTGCGCCTCATGAGTTCGGTCGCGGTCTACCTGAGCCTGGGCGCCACCGCCTTGTGGTGGGACCAGCCCGGCATCCATGCGACCTGGAGCCTGGCGACCCTGGGCCTCTTCGCGTTCTCGCACGAGGCGAATCTGCGCCTGGTGGACTCGCCCTTCACGTGGCGCCGCTGGTGGCTCCCCTACGCCGTGGCCGCCCTCTCGTTGGCCGCCTGGATCGGCGCGACCCATCCGAACCCCCTCGCCCTGGGGGTGTGGGCGGTCTGGGCCGTCCTCATGCAAGCGGCCTCGATCGGCGTCCTGGTGACCTCCCACCTGCGCTCGTCGCCCGCGGTGCTCATCATCGTGTCGGCCTACGTCGCGGGCTTGCTGGTGGAGGTGGCGACCCCTTGGGTCGTCCTGCGTCCGTCCCATCACATGGTCGAGCTGATGCTGGTCCTGGTGGCGCTCTCGGCCATCCTGATGGCCATGGGCATGCTGTGCTTCGTCCTGGAGCGGACGGCCCAGCGCCTGACCGTCACCCAGGGGCGCATCTCGGTCGAGATCGACGAGCGTACGGCCGAGCTCCGGGCCGCCAACGCGCGCCTGCAGGAGCTCGATCGCCTCAAGGACCAGATCCTGAGCACCGTCAGCCACGAGCTGCGAACGCCGCTCGCCACCATCCGGGGCTACGGGGAATTCCTGGAGGACGAGATCGCCGGCCCCCTGAGCGAGGGCAACCGGGAGTTCGTCGGCAACATCCTGGAGGCCACGCAGGTCGTGTCGCACAAGGTCGACGACCTCCTGGACCTGGCCGGCATCTCGGCGGGCAACTTCCGCTTCGAGTTCATGCCCTTCCGTTACGATGAGTTGCTGCGTCAGCTCGGCAGCCTCATGCACCCCATCCTGGCCCGACGATCGCAGGCCCTGCGCCTGCAGCACCCGGATGACATCCAGCTGGTGGGCGATCGCCGTCGCATCCAGCAGGTGCTGGTGAACCTGGTCCAGAACGCCTCCAAGTTCTCGCCGGACGGCACGACCATCGAGGTCCATGTGGCGGTCGGGGCGGACGGCATCACGACCCAGGTCATGGATCAGGGCATCGGCATTCCCCCCGAGCAGCTCTCGCGCATCTTCGAGGCCTTCTACCAGGTGGACAGCCACAGCACCCGGGTGCATGGCGGCATCGGGATGGGGCTGGCCATCGTGCGGAGCATGATCGAGGCGCATCGCGGTCGGATCGAGGTCCGGAGCCAGGAGCAGGAGGGGTCGACCTTCCAGTTCTGGTTGCCCTTCTTGCCCTTCGAGGAGCGGCGGGTCCCCACGGCGCAGCTCCCCGAGGCGACGTCCTAGGAGCGTTTGCAAGTTCCGTAACAGCTACGGATTGCCCTCCGGGGGCCCGGAGGTAAGGTAAGAGTGCAAGGAGGAAAGCCCGAAACGAACTTGAATCGGACGGTGGACACCCTTCGTGGCGACACTGCCGCAGCCAGACTTCGAGAAGGCGCCCCCCTCCTTCTGACCCCCGTCGCACCCACGGGGGTCTTTTTTTGTGCCTAGCCGGACTCCTTAAGGGTGGCTCACGGAGCTGCTTCGGTGGATTCCGGCCTGCGCCGGAATGACGGGAGTGGCGATTCACGCCTGAGAGCAAGCCCGTCCGAGCGAGTTCCAAACCGCCCCGGAACTGGCGCTACGTCATACCGGCGCAGGCCGGTATCCACCGCGACCCAGCACGTGGAGACCCGGTCCCGGGCGCTCTACCCTTACGAGGGCTTCCTCAGCGTCACGCTGGTCGTCTGGTCCGCCTCGACTGTCGCGCTCGCCGTGGCCGAGAAGTTCCCCAGGGACACCTGATACGGGCCGGTCTTCATCCGCTCGAGCCGCGCGACTCCCTGCTCGTCAGTGGTGGCGTCGATCATCGAGATACACTTGGCTCCGGTGTAGACCAGTCGGCTGGCCATGACGCTGGCGCTCGCCATCGGGGAGCCCGTGGCGTCCAGGACCCGGATCTCGAGCGTACCGACCGGGATCTCGGTCTGGATTCGGTAGCTCAAGGGCACCTGGGGGTTGCAGCCCTCGAAGGTGGGACCGGGCGCGCCGATCATGGCGCCCAGAGTCGTGCAACCGATGAGGCCGAAGGCCGCAACGAGGGTCAGGGCTCCGAGCGGCAAGGGCTTGGTCAACTGGGGCATGCGGTTCTCCTTCCCCTCGAGTCATACCCGGGCGGGGCATGGCCCACCCCTCCGGACTCCGCGAGCGTGGCCATGTCGGGCTGCCTTCAGTACACTGGTAGGAGTTGACCAAGAAGGAGTAAGACGCAGATGGCCAAGTCGACCGTGATTGCCGAGGGGAAGCAGTGGCTCCTCCAGACCGAGTGGGGCGAGTTCGCCGTGCCCGCCGGGACCGAGCAGGACTACCAGTCCACCTATGAGAAGCTGCGGGATCTGGTCGTCGAGCGCTTCGAGCAGATCGCCCAGGAGAACGGTGCCATGGTCGCCTGGATCCGGGAGATGGGCCAGGTCGTGGGTCCTCAGAATCCACCGGCCGACCTGCTGAAGAGCCTCGACGCCTGGCGCGCACAGGCCGAGCGCGACGTGACCGAGAGCTGGCAGCGGGGCGAGATCGCCGCCGTCTATGCCGGCGGAGCGCCCACCGAGGCCGAGTAGCTAGGGCTCCAGCGAGACCAGGTCCCAATCGGCATAGCGCTCGTTGGCAAAGGCGATCGCCTCGTCCACCTGGTTGAAGTCCTTCTGGAAGCGGGGCAGCTCCTGCTCCACGACCTCGTACCAGTCGGGGGTCTGCACGATGTAGACCTGGACCCGCCCCTTCTGCTTGACCGAGTAGCTCCAGTTCGTCTTCGAGAAGCTGCGATCCGGGCTCGTGGAGCCGGCCTTGGGCATGGCCAGGCGCGCCGGCACGGCCAGGTACGTCCGTTGCG